>JAOPXA010000100.1 GCA_025965395.1 Nocardioidaceae bacterium
GGCTGCGGAACTCCAGGTCGAGAATGTCTCGATTGCCTTCGGTAGCGACGAGCAGGATGACGGGCTTGTGCCGCGGCGATTCGATCATGGGAGCGCCGCGTGGCAGTCGGGGTTGAAAACGCGCACGGTCGAGGCCGGGTCTTTCGCGAGCATGGCCGACGGGCGTATGGGGCGCGGCTCGACGTTGCCGCCACAGTTGGGGCACACCCCGTGGAGGACGTCGTTAGCGCAGTCGCGGCACCAGGTGCACTCATACGAGCAGATCATCGCGTCCGACGAATCTGGCGGGAGGGCGCGATCGCAGCATTCACAGGAGGGTCGGAGTTCCAGCATGTGTCCAGTATCCCTGCTGCGCGTCGGCGTCAGGACCCTTGATTCACGGGACGACGACTACCTTGACCGCTTGCCCAGACGCCATCAAATTGATGGCCTCCTCGGTCTTGTCGAGCGGGAAGCGATGCGTGACCATCGCGGAAAGGTTGACGTCCTTGTGCAGCTTGGCGACGATCGCGAGTGCCTCGCGCCGGTGGCTCGCGCGACCAAAGTAGCTGCCGATGATCTCGAGATTGCGGTTGTTGAGCAGAACCGGGTTGAAGGGCACGGTCTTGTCACCGGCGTACAGTCCGGCGATGACATAGCGGCCGTGCTTGGCCAGCATGGCGATGCCTTCGGTGAACGCGTCGATGAATCCGGTTCCCTCCAGCACGATGTCCGCGCCGAGGCCGTCGGTGAGCTCGAGCACCTCAGCGAGCCGCTGCTCGGGGGTGGTGGACTCGATATCGATGATGTGCGTGGCGCCAAACGTTGCGCCCCAAGCCAACCGGTCTTCGCCCGTACCGATCAAGATGACCTTGCTGGCCGAACTCTGAGCGGCAAGCAAGGTCGCCGACAGGCCGACCGGACCACTGCCTTGCACGACGATCGACTGCCCTGGGGCGATCCGTCCCAACCGTTCCATCAAGCCGAGCGCGGTCGGCAGAGCACATCCCAGCGCCACCACAGCCTCGTCGGGCGTATCGTCACCGACCCGATAGAAGATGTCACCGTCGAGCAAGGTCGCGTAGTCCCGATAGCCGGCGCCGTTGGGCAAGGTGGAGACAACGGGCCAGCGGATGTTCTCGCAGATGTTCTCGTTCTGGAGCGTCACACATGCGTGACAACGATGGCAGCCACCGCCGGGCAACCAAGCAATGCGATCGCCAACGCAGATCGGCGACCCCGCGAAGTCCGCGGTGACACCTTCGCCGAGCTCGACGAGCACACCAACTGATTCGTGGCCGAGCGAGATTGGCTCGTCGGGGCCTTTGACCTCGCCCGCGAGTCGATGCGCGTCGGTTCCGCAGACTCCGGCCATGGTGACTCGCGCGACAACCGCGCCCGGTGGCGGAGGCGCTACCTCGCCCTCGAGCAGCTTGAGGCTGCGATCAAAGTATGCGATGTGCCGACCGATCATGGTGGTCCCTTCACGTGCAAATCCGCTGAGAGTGACGTTTTGGTCGCGACGCGCCGTGGTCAGTCAACCAAAACGTCACTCTCAGCGGAAGGGGGGCCGTTTTCGAGCAGGTCGATGAACCCGGCCTCATCAAGGATTGGTACGCCCAACTGCTCGGCCTTCTCGGCCTTGGAGCCAGGCGACTCCCCCACCACGACGTAGTCCGTCTTCTTGGACACCGAGCCCGACGCCTTGCCGCCACGGACGATAATCGCTTCCTTGATCGAGTCGCGCGTGAACGCCTCCAAGGAGCCCGTGACGACCACGGTCAGACCTTCGAGGGTGCGGGCGATCGACTCGTCGCGCTCGTCCTCCATGCGAACGCCAGCGGCACGCCATTGGTCGACGATTCCTTGGTGCCAGTCGACGGCGAACCATTCGACGACGGCTTCGGCGATCGTCGGTCCCACGCCTTCGACCCCGGCAAGCTCGTCGATTGTCGCGGCTTGGATGCCCGCCATGGAGGCAAAATGCGTGGCCAACGCCCGCGCTGCGGTGGGCCCCACATGGCGAATCGACAGCGCGACGATGACGCGCCACAGCGGCTGCGACTTCGCCGTCTCGAGGTTCTTGATCAGCGCGATGCCATTGGCACTGAGAACCCGGTCGCCAGCACCGGCCGCGATCTCGGCCTTCTTGGCCGCGCGGGTGTAGAGCGAGACGCCCATCAGATCGGCCTCGGTCAAGGCAAAGAGCCCGCCCTCGTCGACCAGCACTCCCGCTTCGAGCAGCGCGGTCGCGCCCTCCCACCCGAACACCTCGATGTCGAAGGCCCCGCGGCCACCCACATGGGTGAGCCGCTCGCGCAGTTGCGAGGGACAGCTGCGCGTGTTGGGGCAGCGAATATCAGCATCCCCCTCCTTGGATGGCGCGAGCGGCGTGCCACACGACGGGCACTCGGTCGGCATCACGAATGCGCGCTCGGTGCCGTCGCGAAGCTCGACGACCGGCCCGACGATCTCGGGGATCACATCGCCCGCTTTGCGCAGCACCACCATGTCGCCGATCAGCACGCCCTTGCGGATCACTTCGTGCTGGTTATGCAGCGTCGCCATCGACACCGTCGAGCCCGAGACGAGCACCGGCTCCATGACTCCGAAAGGCGTGACCCGCCCCGTGCGGCCGACGTTGACCTCGATGGAGAGCAGCCGCGTGTTGACCTCCTCGGGCGGGTACTTGTAGGCGATGGCCCATCGGGGGGCCCGCGATGTGGACCCAAGCCGGCGCTGCAGATCGACCTGGTCGACCTTGACGACGAGGCCGTCGATCTCGTGGATCATGTCGTGGCGATGCTCACCGACGTAGAGGATGCGCTTCTGGACCTCGTCGATCGACCCGAGCACCTTGGCCTCGGAGCTCGTCGGCAGGCCCCACGCCTTGAGCGCGGCGTATGCCTCGGATTGACGTGTCGGCGCAAAGCCTTCGCGATAGCCCAAACCGTGACACACCATCGACAACGGTCTGCTGGCCGTGACGGAGACGTCCTTCATACGCAAGGTGCCAGCAGCAGCATTGCGCGGGTTAGCGAATGGCGTGTTGCCCGCCTCGGCCCACGCAATGTTGAACTCCTCGAACGCCTTGGAGGGGAAGAACACCTCGCCACGTACCTCGACGTAGGCCGGGATCGGGTAGTCGTCGCTGGGCACGAGCTGGTGCGGGATCACCTTGATCGTGCGGACATTGGCGGTGACGTCCTCGCCCACACGTCCGTCACCACGCGTGACGCCGCGCGTGAGTCGCCCGTCTTCGTAGGTCAGGGAGATCGCGAGACCATCGACCTTGAGCTCGGTGAGAAATTCTGCTGCCTCAGCGCCGTCTCGAACGATGCGGACGTGCCACGCCTTGAGCTCCTCGAACGAGAACGCGTTGTCGAGGCTCATCAAGCGTTCGCGGTGCTCGTATGCCTCGAAGGTCGACACCGCGTAGCCGCCCACGGTCTGCGTCGGCGAGTCAGGCGTGCGCAGGTCGGGTTGCTGCTCCTCGAGCTCCTCGAGCTCGCGCATCAAAAGGTCGTACTCCGCATCGGAAACCGTCGGTGCGTCCTTGACGTAGTAGCGCGCGCGATGACCCTCGATGATCTCGCTGAGCTCGGCGTGCCGCTGCCGCATCTGCTCCTCGCTGGCCATACAGGTGACTTTATCCTCCACCCGAGACTTTTTCAGGACAGGCTGACGGCGACGGACTGGCACAGCTCCAGTGCACGCCGTGCCCACCCTGGCGTTGCACCTGCAAGCCCGCAGGTCGGCGTGACGACGAGCCTGGGCGCATACGTCTCGGTGGCGAAGCCGAGCGCACCGAAGAAGGTGTCGAGCCGCGCGATAAGCACCTTGTCAGCCAGACCCGCCGACTCTTCGGTGGGGACTACTCCCGGCCACAAGTCGACACCCTGCTCGAATACCTCGGCCCACGCGTCCTGCACGACCGCAAGGTCGAGATTGAAGGAGATCGCGCTGAAGCCGGCGTTGGCCAGCAACGCGATCGGCACGTCTGGAGCGCAGGTATGAGCGACCGCGCGCGCACCTGAATCGACGATCGCATCGACGATCATCCGCAACGAGGCATCGACCTCGGGCGGGTGCACGGTGCGATGACGCCCCCACCCACTCGCCGTCGGGATCGATCCGGCCAGCACGGCCTGGAGCGCAGGCTCATCCACTTGAACGACGATCGAGGCGAGTGGTAGGCGACGACGCAAGTCCGCCACGTGGTCGCGGAGACCCTCCGCCAACGACTCGGTCAGCTCGCGTCGCAGGCCGTGGTCAGCGAGGATCCGATCGCCTTGAGGACGTTCGACCGTGGCGGCCAACGTCAACGGTCCGGCGACCTGCGCCTTGAAGATGCCGTCGAATCCCTCCAGCTGTTCCTCCACTGAATCGAGATCCTGGGCCAGCAACGACCGCGCGCGCCGCTGGTCGAGGCCTTTGGAGGTCGTGAGCCGCCAGCCTTCCGGGACGATGTCGGCACCAAGGCCCGACAGCACGGCGAGTCCTCGGCCCGTCATACCTGCAGGGGTGCCGCGACCGGGGAGCTCGGGCAACGCGATGAGGTCGGGAGTGAGCTCAGCGACCATACGAAGGGACTCGGCGAAGTCCTCACCGGGCATCGAACCGATGCCTGTGGCGCTCACATCGTGCCTTTCTCAAGCGCGCGACGATCGGCACTCGTGGCACAATCGTGACATCTTCACTAAGACATCCCTACTCGCGTCGGTCGCAGCCACCGTGGTGCTTGTCTCCGCAGCCTTGTTTCCCGCCTCTGCACAAGCGGCGGACGCTGGCCTCCCCGTTTCCATGGATAACCCGGGGAGCGCGACTACGCAGCTCATCACGGTTCGGGCCAAGCACTGGAAGGACCGCGTAGGAAACGTTGACTGGTGGCAGAAAAAGTCCGACGGAAGCTGGAGCCATGTTGGCTCGGCCAAAGTGCGATTTGGTTCGAAGGGCCTCGTCCGCGGGAAGGACAGGCGCCAGTACACCAACACGACTCCCTCGGGCATCTACAAGATTCCGTTGGCGTTCGGGACTGTTTCGGGCAGATACGTGAATGTTCGCTATCGCTCGATCACCTCGAAGTCCTACTGGTGCCATGACAATAGGTCCGAACGCTACAACCGCTGGGTCGAGCGACGACCGATGAGAAACTGTCGCGCGAGTCATGCCGAACACCTCGCAGACTATGCGAAGCAATACAAGCGAGCGCTGGTCATCGGCTACAACTGGGAGCAGACGCCCAAGCGTGGCGCCGGAATCTTCCTCCACGTCAATGGCAAGGCCTACACCGCTGGCTGCATCTCCACCAACGGCACCACGATGAAGAAGCTGCTGCGTTGGATCGATGGAGAGCAATCACCTCGGATCGCTATCGGCCTCATCGACCGCCACATCAAGGCGTATTAAGCTAACGCGGCGATATTGGTGCGGCGCTCCGTACGGGCGATGGTCGCCGAGCCAACAACGCGGGTGCCCGCGTAGATGACAGCTGCCTGCCCGGGTGCGATGCCGCTCGCTGGCTCGAGCAGCTCGATCGTGACCGTGTCACTACCCGCGCCGGTTAAGCCACTCTCGCTGGTTGAGCCACCCTCGCTGGTTGAGCTTGTCGAAACCCGCACCACCGCGCGGTGCTCCTCACCATGCGCGCGCAACTGCACGCTGCACTCCAACGCGTCGGTCGGAACCGCGCCACACCACAAAGGCTTGATCGCCTCGATGTAGTCGACCGTGAGCATCTCGCGCGGGCCGACCGTGACGGTGCCACTGACCGGCTCGATGTCGAGAACGAAACGCGGCTTGCCGTCGTCGGCCGGGATGCCGAGCTTGAGGCCACGGCGCTGCCCGATCGTGAACGCATACGCGCCGTCGTGGGCCGCAAGAACCTTGCCGGTCTCGTCGACGATGTCTCCCGGCTTTGGTCCGAGCTTCTCGGTGAGCCAACCTGCATTGTCGCCATCGGAGATGAAGCAGATGTCATGGCTGTCAGGCTTTTTGGCGACGGCGAGGTCGCGCGCGGCCGCCTCGAGACGCACGATGTCCTTGGTGGTGTCGCCGAGAGGGAACAGCGAGTGTGCCAACTGATGCTGGGTGAGGACCCCCAGCACATACGACTGGTCCTTGCCGTGATCCACCGCTCGGTGCATCTCGATCATGCCGTCATCGTCGGTGCGCAGCTGTGCGTAGTGTCCGGTCGCGACGGCATCGAAGCCGAGCGCGAGGGCCCGGTCGAGGACCGCCGCGAACTTGATCTTCTCGTTGCAACGCAAGCATGGGTTGGGTGTGCGGCCGGCGGTGTATTCGGCGATGAAGTCCTCGACGACCTCGTCGGCAAACTCATCACTCATGTCCCAGACGTAGAACGGTATGCCGAGCACGTCAGCGGCGCGACGCGCATCGTTGGCGTCCTCGATCGAGCAGCAGCCCCGCGCGCCTGAGCGGTATGACTTGGGGTTGCGGCTCAGCGCAAGGTGAACGCCAGTGACGTCGTGACCAGCATCGACCGCTCGGGCCGCAGCCACGGCCGAGTCCACGCCGCCGGACATCGCGGCGATGACCTTCATGACCCGCTCCTTGCCAGGTTGGCGGCGAAGGCGCGCTCGTGCACGGCAGGCAGCGCGGCAAGGAACGCGTCGACATCGGCGCGCGTGTTTGTGTGCCCGAGGCTGAGCCGCAGCGACCCGCGCGCCGCGACATCGCTGTAGCCCATGGCGAGCAGCACGTGGCTGGGCTGCGGCACACCGGCGGTGCAGGCAGACCCGGTGGAGCACTCGATGCCCTGAGCGTCGAAGAGCATCAGCATGGCGTCACCCTCGCACCCGGGGAACGTGACGTGTGCGATGTTGGGCAAGCGGTGATCAGCACCCGGCTCGGGGTCGCCGTTGATGATCGCGTCGGGGACGATGCGACGAATGCCGTCGATGAGGTGCGCGCGCAACCTCTCGATGCGGGCCGACGTCTCGTCGCGACGGGCTACGGCGAGATCCATTGCCTTGGCGAACGCGGCAATCGCAGCGACGCTGATGGTTCCCGATCGCACGTCGCGCTCCTGCCCACCGCCGTGCAGCAGCGGCGTCGCGTCCAGCTCACGCTTCATCAGAAGGGCTCCCACACCGACAGGACCACCCAGCTTGTGCGCGGTCACCGTCATGGCATCGAGGCCGGAAGCCGCGAAGTCGAGCGGCACATAACCGGCCGCTTGCACCGCGTCGCTGTGCACAGGTATGCCGTGCGCATGGGCGATCGCCACGACCTCGGCGATCGGCTGGATCGTGCCCAACTCGTTGTTGGCCCACATCGTCGTGATCGCGGCGACGCTTGTCGGGTCTGACTCCACGCTCGTGCGCAGATCGTCGATCAAGATGCGCCCCAACCGATCGACCGGCGTCATGTCGATGACGGCACCCTCATGCTTGGCAAGCCACGTCACGGGGTCCAGGAGCGCGTGGTGCTCGATCGAGCTGAAGATCACCCGACGTCGACCGGGATCGGCGCCGACCCGAGACCAGTACAACCCTTTGATGGCAAGATTGTTGGCCTCGGTGCCACCGGAAAGGAAGACGACCTCACTCGGGCGCGCCCCCAACCGGTCGGCGATCAGCTCGCGCGACTCCTCAACCGTGCGACGGGCGGTGCGGCCCGACGTATGCAGCGACGACGCGTTGCCCGTGCGGGCCATCTCGCGAGCCATGACCTCGATCGCCTCAGGGACCATGGGCGTGGTCGCCGCGTGGTCGAGGTAGACGGTGTCACGAGTCTCGTTCATTGCGTTTCCAGGGTAGTCGACCACACCACATGCGTGCGAACTGAATTAGGGTGCACACATGCCCCGACACGCGACCGCATACGAGCGCTCTCGCCCAGACCCACGCGCGGTGGCCGCAGCGCTGGCCGACTCGCGCCAGTCGGCCTACTGGCTGGACGATCTTGGCGACTACACCACGTACCCCTTGTTGTCCGGCGAAACAAGCACCGACCTTGTCATCGTCGGGGGCGGGTATGCGGGACTGTGGACGGCAGTGCTTGCCAAGCAGCGCGACCCGCAACGCCGCGTGACCCTGCTCGAGGGCGAGACCGTGGGCTGGGCCGCATCGGGTCGCAACGGCGGCTTTTGTGACGCCAGCCTGACCCACGGCGAAGGGAACGGACAGGCCCGTTGGCCCGACGAGATGGACACGCTTGACCGGCTCGGGAGGGCCAACCTCGACGCCATCGAAGCCGCCGTCACTGAGCTCGGTCTCGACTGCCAGTTCGAGCGCACCGGGATGCTCGAGGTCGCCACCGAGCCTCACCAGGTGGCGTGGCTCCGTGAAGGACCCGGCGAGTTCCTCGACACCGAGGCCGTACGCGCCGAGGTCGACTCGCCCACCTATCTCGCTGGCTCGTGGAGCCGTGACACGTGCGCGCTTGTCCAGCCTGCGCGGCTCGCCAAGGACCTCGCGCGCGTTGCCGCCGACCTGGGAGTGGAGATCTTCGAGCACTCCCCCGCCACCGAGCTCGACATTCCGCGCCACGGGGCGGTCACGGTGCGCACCCCTCGCGGCAAGATCGTTGCCAAACACGTGGCGCTCGCCACCAACATCTTCACCCCACTGCTGCGCCGGTATGCGCGGCTCTTGGTGCCGGTCTACGACTATGCACTGATGACCGAGCCCCTCACGAGTGAGCAGATCGCGGGGATCGGCTGGAAGAACCGCCAAGGCCTCGGCGACGTCGCCAACCAGTTCCACTACTACCGGCTCAGCGCCGACAACCGGATCCTGTGGGGCGGCTACGACGCGATCCACAAACGTACGGTCGACAGCGCTCACGAAGACCGACCCGAGACGTTCGAGACTCTCGCCGCGCACTTCTTGACGACATTCCCGCAGCTCGAAGGCATCCGGTTCACTCACCGCTGGGCCGGCGCGATCGACACGTCCACGCAGTTCTGCGCATTCCACGGGCTCGCACGCGGCGGACGGATCGCCTACGCCAGTGGATTCACCGGCCTCGGGGTCGCCGCTACGCGATTCGCCGCCGAGGTGATGCTCGACCGGCTCGACGGTGCCGACACCGAGCGCACGCGG
>JAOPXA010000104.1 GCA_025965395.1 Nocardioidaceae bacterium
CGGTTGACGTCTCCGAAGCCGTGCGTGATGACGAGGACACGCGCCCGCATAGTCGTCCAGAAGCCACGCCACGATCGCTTCCGGAAGGCGATCAGCCCTCGGGTACGCGCAGCGGAGGCCTCATCAGCATCGGAGGCCAACCACACGACGCGCCTGGCCGGGACCGCGCTCGCGGCACGTGCCACGGCCAAGGGGCCCTCCGCAAGACCGGTTCCGCACCCGACGACCCAGAGTGAGTCGTCGCGCGGAACAAACCAGGACGCCAAAGCGCCGGCGCCGTAGAGAGGGAGCGAGGCGACCTTCGCCAGGTTGCCCACCGCGAACGTGAACCCGCTCATTCGGCCTCCAAACGACGCGCCCAGGACTTCTCGCGTTCGGCGATCTCGCGGTCACGCTCCGCGATGATAGCGATCAGCTCGTCGGGGTAGTGCTTCTCGTCCACCACGATGAACTTGCGATCTGACGAGAAGTCCAGCACGTTCGCCTTCATCCACATGGGCATCTCGGCGTCAGAGGTGAGGACGAAGTCGAAGACGCGCAGCCGGTTAGAGCCCCAGACATGGGGGTCCTCGCTGCGGCCGAGGAACACGTGCATCACGTCGTGAACAGCGGTCTCCCGCAGGTTCCGCTCGGACTGCTCGACGTAGATCATGACCTTGGTGTCGAAGGCGCTGACCAGCTTGTCCGGTGCGCCACTGCCCTGCCAGAGGTATAGGTGGGGGAATCGGAGCAGACGCAGGGCCGCATAGACCGCGGTATCGTGAACGACCACCACGACGCTCGAGCGGCGGCTGAGCTCGGCAATCGTCGAGCGCCACCTCAGCAACCTTTTGATCCGGCCGAGCCCGGTGGGGAAGACCACCATGAACTCAGCGCCACCACGTCCCTCAGCGCGCCCGATGTGCGACGCCGCGATCCGCCTCCCGATGAGCCCGTCGAGGAGCTTGCCGGCCGAGAAGCTCAGGAGGTCGCGCAGGGGACGGACCTTCCGGGGGGTCCGGCGGGGCGTCAGGGCGTCGGGGTGCTCGGCCACCCAGGCGTCTCGTTCGTCGACCAAGGTGTGCACAGCAGCAATGAATCGCTCGGTGGACGCGCCTGGGCTCGTGTCGCCGTAGTAGGCAGCGGCCAGCCGCATCAAGGTGGCTCGCGAGGCAGGGTCGTTCAGCTGCTCGTCGATGACGGCGACCACGTCCGCGGCCTCGTCGGCGGCTATTGCTCGCACAGAGTCGATGAGCAGCGATGCGTCGACCGCGGCTTCTGGTTCGGCCGGCTTCGTCAAGATCAACGGCTTCGCGAGCGGCAACCAGTCGTAGGCGACGGCTGAGATATCGCTGATCATGACGTGCGCGGTGCGCAGCTGCCAACCCAAGGCTTCGAGATCGATCAAGTGAGCGGCGGCGGGGTTGGCAGCAGCAGCGTTTTCGATCAGCGTACGAATTTCGGCGTCGGCGCGGGCGTAGCTGAGCTCTTGAGTCCCGGTGAGCGGGTGCGGGCGATAGATCACGCTGAACCGCGGATCGGCGAGAAGCGCCGTCATGATCGCCACGCCGTGGGTGGGTCCTGATCCGTACCGCATGGCCGGTCGCAACCCTTCCCAGGTGGGCGCATACAACACCACGATCCGTTCGCTGTTGGTCAGGACGCGAGGTGCGGGGAGATAGTCGATCTGGGGACGTCCAATGAGCAAGGTCCGCTGCTCGACGTCGTAGTTGAGGAGGTGGCGGGCCAGACGCGCGCGCGCCACCTCGCCCGCGACGAAGTAGCGCGTGAACGACTTGACCAGATTGGAGTACATGTAGATCTTGTCGGACTCGCCATGGCTGATGAACACGTGAGGAGCCGCGTCGTCGCCGAACATCTTGAGATTGCGATGGTCTTGGTTGGGGTAGAGGAACACCTTGGTGCCGACGCGCGACGACCAGACCTCATGGGCATCCGACATCAGGAGCACTTGCACGGATGTCTCGTGCTTGAGAATCTCGAACACGCTCATGTCGCGACACACGATGGCGACCCGGTAGTGCTCGCCGAGCTTCTCGAGCGGGCGCAACCACTGGCGGATCTGATACAGGTTGGCAGTGTGCTCGGAGAAGGGCAGCACCACATCGAACCGCTGGCCTTCTGGCACATCACGTCGTTCCAGGTGCTTTCGCGCGGCGCGCATCGACGTCACCTCGGTGACGAATCGACGAAAGTTCCCCCCGAACGAACGCATCAACCGGTACCGCCTTTGGTGAGGACGATGCCGAGGTCCAAAAGGCCGCTCTTGCGTTCGAAGACCGCCTGATCGCGTTGGTCGCGGATGCGGATGAGCGCCGCCGACACCGCCGCCGCGTTAACCCCGAGATCCTCAACGGGGAGGTCCGCGTCGTCGAGCCGCTGGGCGGGCATGCCCACTACCTCGACCGTAGCGGCCGCATCGGGGTGGAGGAGGCGGCGCCGGATCCATTCGGCGGACAGGTCATCTGGCGCCAAGACGTAGTCGAACAGCCGCAACCGGTTATTGAGCCAGCCCTTGCGACGGTAGCCCGGCGAGCCGAGGAAGACGTGGAAGATGTCGTGAAAGCCAGCTTCCCTGAGGTTGAGCCGCGACTGCTCGACGTACAGCATGACCTTGGTCTGGAGCCGCTGCGCGATGTACTCGGGCTGCCCCATGCCGAAGGCGAGGTAGGTCGGGAGTGACGTCAGCTTGGAGACCTTGCGATAGCTGTGCACGCTGGCGACCATGATGGCGGTGGGGGCCTGCTCGTTGAGCTGCTCGAGAACGGCGATCCATCGCTTGAGCTTGTGGACGCTTTGCGGTGCAGCGGGAAAGTTGACGAGAAAGTCGGTGCGCGACGACTCCGCCAGCTCGCGGCTGCGTCGGACGACGTCGTCCCCATCGCGCTCATCAGCACGCCGCCGGCGCATCATGCGCACGAACCGGCGAACCGTCCTGAACTCGCTCCCGAGGGTGCGGCCACCTTCATCTTCGTCCTCTGCCCCGCCGAGTCGGCGCACGTCAGGGTCGATCTCTTCCAGCGCGACCGGGCCCGCCGCAATCGTCTCGGCAATCCACGCATCACGCTCGTCGATGCAGCGCTCGATGGCACTGACAAAACGCCTCATGCTGGCGCCCGGCGAGGTGTCTCCGTAGTAGAACTGCGACCACGCCTGCATGGTGTCGGCGGTGGCGCGATCACGCAGCATCAGGTCGAGAAGGTCCCCGATGCGCCCCACGTCGGCGACGTCGAGCAACGGCATGTCCGCGGTGAAGCCTTCGTTGTCGAGAACCGTGGTGGTGTCGGCGGGTCGCGTTACGATCAGGGGTTTGGCGGTCGTGAGCCAGTCGTAGGCAACGGCCGAGACATCGGTGATCATCAGGTCGGCGGCCTCGAGCTGCCAGCCGAAAGGCGACGCGTCGACCAGGTGGTGGGCGGCGGGATCATCTGCGTTCGCCGCCGCGATCAGGTCCTTGATGGCGTCGTTGGCTTCACCGTGCTGCGGAAGCTGGATGCCCGTACGCGGATGGGGACGATAGATGAGGCGATAGCGCGGATCGGCCAGGATCTGGCCCACCATCGCCAGGCCGTGACTCGCGACTGAGCCGTACCGCATCGAGGGGCGGCCACCTTCCCAAGTCGGCGCGTAGAAGATCACCTTGCGCCCATCCTCGACAAGCTCGTCATGAGATCCGTACGACACGTCGATCTGCGGCCTGCCGATCGCGATGGTGCGGGTATCGAGGTCATAGCGAAACAGCCGCTGACTCAGCCGAGCGCGGGCCGCATCTCCGGCGATGAAGTAATAGTTGAACACCTTGACCCAGTTGGACGACATGTAGACCTTGTCGGACTCGCCATGGCAGATGAACACGTGCTGACACGAGTTGTCGCCCAACGTCAGGAAGTTGGCATAGTTCTGATTGGGGTACAAGATGACCTTCGGCTGCTGCCGGGCAAACATCTGGCGCGGGTGGCCGATCAGGACGACCGGGAGGCTCGTCTCCCCGGCGACGATCTCGGCACAGACCGGGTCATAGCAGACGAGAGCGACGCTGTGGGTGAGCGCGAGATGCTCGAGTGGGCCGTACCACTGACGTACTTGATAGAGATTGATCTCCGGATCCGCGAAGTGCAGAACGACGTCGAACTTCCTCGTCGCCGAGCCCGCGAACGCCGGCAGCTTTTGCAGTGCCTTGCGTCGCCACCTGCGCTTGAGTCGAACAGCGAATTCTTCGCGGATGGTGGGCACGGGGGCAATTTTCTCATTCCATCTATGGTGGGCCAAATCCTGTGTGAAAATTTTCTTTATGTTCTTTTGGACGCGTCGCACCGGGGTGCACGCACGGCTCACGCTTGTGGGCATGATTGCAGGGTTTGCACTCGCTGTCACTGCTCTTCAAGGCCTTCCCAGCCCCGCGAACGCGGCCGTCCAGACCTTCACGGTCAACCCCACCACGACCGTCGGGCCGACAGGTCTGAAAATCAAGCACAAGAACCTCAACCAGAACACGAAGCAATATTTCTTGATCCGCACCTATCTCGAGTACTTCGAGAAGGTCGGCGGTGGCAAACTCATCCTCAGCAAGGGGACCTACCGGGTCCCCAACACGTTGTATGTCGGCTCCAACGTCACGATCCACCTCAACAGCGGAGCAATCCTCGCGAAGTGGAACAAGACCAAGGGCATGAAGGTCGCGGCATCAATGTTCCAGACCATCCGCCAATCGAAGTCCAAGAAAAAGGGCTACTACGGCGGCTACAACGGCGAGAAGAACATCACCTTCGAAGGTGACCCAGGCTCGTTCTTCGACCTCAACAACTTCAAGACCGGTCTCGGCATCGTCGCCGGACACACGCAGAACCTCACGGTCAAGGGCATCGGCTTCCGCGAGATGAACTACGGCCACTACATCGATATCTCCGCAACCAAGCACAAGATCATCACCGGCAACGCATTCGGGCGCACCAAGGCCGGC
>JAOPXA010000109.1 GCA_025965395.1 Nocardioidaceae bacterium
AGGTTGACCGGGAAGATGTCGCGCGTCTTGCCACTGACGACCTTCGCCGACAACGTCACCGTGCGGCCGAGGTGTCCTTGGAAGCCGGGGACGATCAACTTGTACTTGCCCGGAGCCAGGCCTTGCAGGGCGGACAAGTCACCGAATGTGATCTTCTGAGTCCACCACTGGCCCGACTTCTTGTTGACGGCCGTGACGTAGACGGTCTCGAAAGCCTGCTTGCCGTCGACCGTCAGGACGCCTGACAACCCACCTGAGCGTGTCTTGAGCGTCACGACGACGCCCTTGGAGCGGCCCGCCTTGATCTTGCCGACAAACTTCGGGGATCCGGTGTAAGTGCCCTTTGCGTCCCAAGCGAAGACGGTGTACTTGCCCGGCGCCAGTCCGCCGAGAGCGAACCGACCCTTGTCATCGGCGGTCACCTCGTATGAACCGAAGTCGTTGGCTGCGACAACCCGTGCGCCCTTGGCGCGGCCCTTCTTGAGCTTGACGGTGCCATAGACGGTGCCGCCTTGATGCATCTTGGCGTTCTTGACGGTCGGGTCTTCGGTTTGGGTCACTCGGACGTATGCCTCTTTGGTGACGTGAGCCGTGGTGTCGAAGCGAGGACGGGTATCGACGAACTTAAGGTGATAGCCACCGATCTCACGCGAGCTGATCCGGTAGACGCCACTCTTCTTGGCCTTGACCTCTCCGATGTAACCCCAGGTCGACGTGAATACCTGCACGTGGATCTTGTTGAGGCCCTTGTGCGTCGCCGCATCGGTGATACGACCAACGATCTGTCCTGAACCGGAAGCTTGCGCGGTCGGCACGGCCAAGAGCGTCGCGCCGAACAGCGCGAACGAAGCCAGGACAACGAGTAGTGAGCGTTGTAGACGATGAGCCATGTGTGCGATCCAGTCCGAGTTTGTGCAGTGCCAGGCGGCGAGAAGTTCGACCAATACAAAAGTTTACTTTGCTTCCTCTTATGGCACTGAGGATTGAACATATTTAGATAGTGGTTTGCCGCACATGCGAACACGCCCCGAGAATGCGGTTGCACAGGTAAAATAAATTTTGACCACTTCCTCAAAAAAAGGCACACCTGGTGAATAGCACGCCCCCCTCGAAGCGAAGTATCGGCTGGCTCGCAGCAGTCGTACTCCCGCTCGTTGTCGTCGTCGCTTCTTTCGGCGTCCTCAGGTATGCAGTGGCCGGTTCTATTCCGTTCGTCCGCACCGGCGACCCGCAAGAATCCAATCCATTCGCCAAGCGTGCTCCCTTCGTGGACCCAGCAGCCCCAGTCGCACAGGCGGCCGTCAACGCTGCCTCGCCCGAAGACCGCAAGGTTTTGAAACGGATGGCGAAGGTTCCTGCCGGTCTGTGGCTGACGCCCGAGAAATTGCCAGTGGGCAATATCGGTGCCTACGTCTCGCAACTTGCCTCGCAGGCTGCTGCGGCCAATCAAGTTCCGGTATTTGTGATCTATGGGATCACCGACCGAGACTGCGGGAGCGAGTCCGCGGGCGGCTTGCCGGCCGACCAGTACCTGCCCTGGGTCAGTGAGATCACCAAGGCCTTGAAAGACGCTGACGACGCCGTAGCCATCGTCGAACCCGATGCTCTTGCCCTTGCCGACAAGTGCGGCGACCTGCCGCAGCGCACCGCTCTTATTAAGGGAGCGGTGGACCTTTTGGTCGCGGCTCGGGTCGTCACCTACGTCGATGCGGCCCACTCAGACTGGATCGGTGCCGCAAACATGGCCGCGCGGTTGAAGGCGGTCGGCATCGAGACGACCCGTGGCTTTGCCACCAACGTCTCCAACTACTACGGGAACAGCCAGGAACGCACCTATGCTCTCGAGCTGAGCCAAGCGCTCGGCGGCTCACACTTCGTCATTGACAGTGGCCGCAATGGAGCGGGTTCTTCGGGCGAATGGTGCAACCCATCGGGGAGAGCGCTGGGAATAGAGCCCGGATACGTCGATGACGGGTCGGCGCAAGATGCTTATCTCTGGGTAAAGCCGCCGGGCGAAAGCGACGGCGCTTGCAATGGTGGACCGGCTGCCGGCTCGTGGTGGACCGAGGGTGCAGTTGCTCTCGCTCGCCAAGCCGGATGGTGAGGTTCATCACCGTGATACATAAAATTAACGGGATTCTCAAGTGAACATAAATTATGTTGCTAGCCTTAACCACATGGAAGAGATGACAGAACGCCGCGTAGCGGTCGTAATCGAGGACGACGCCGATGTGCGACACCTGCTTGAGACGGTGTTGACGCAGTCGGGATTCGAGACGATCGTCACCGCCAATGGCGCTGAGGGCATCATCGCTGTCCAGGAGTACCAGCCCTTGGTCACCACGCTAGACGTGTCGATGCCGGGCATGGATGGCTTCGCAGTGGCGAAGAAGCTCCGCACCTTCAGCTCGACCTACCTCATCATGCTGACGGCGCTCAGCGACGAGATCGACATCATCCAGGGACTCAACTCAGGTGCCGACGACTATCTGCTCAAGCCGTTCCGGCCGCGCGAGCTTCGTGCCCGCATCGAGACGATGCTGCGTCGGCCCCGTGGTCGTGACGAAGGGGTCGAAGAAGAAGCCTTCGAAGCCGTCACCAGCATCGCGCCGCGTCAAACCGTCACGGCCATTCACGCGCCAGCAACGATCATGCGTTCGGGTGGTTCTGCTGCAGCCGCAGTCATGCGCGAAGAAGTCTTGGCTCCCGAACCCGTTCTGGAGCGTCCGCGGCGTCTCGTAGCGCGCGCTGCGCAGCCAGCCCCCGCGCCTGCTCCTGAGCCTGTTGCTGCACCCGTCCAGGTCGCGCACGAGGACAGCCCAGAAGCGTGGCTCAACCATCGCGGACTGAGTGTCAACATCGATACCCACACGGTGATCGCCGAGGGCCTCGACGCAGAGCTCACACGCAGCGAGTTCGATCTGCTGGCAACGCTCATGACGTCCGGACGTCGGGTCCGCAGCAAGGCCGACCTCGTCCTGACCTTGCGCGGCGAAAGCTATGTGACGACCTACTTCGTCAATGACGCCGACAAGCGCGCGGTCGAGGTGCACATGGCCAACCTGCGTCGCAAGATCGGCGAGAGCAGCACCACGCCCAAGTGGATCGAGACTGTCCGCGGTGTCGGCTACCGGATGACCTCCGCCGACTGAGCAACGTCGCCATACGAACCACCTTGCAGCCCGTCTGCACGAGCAAAGGCCCCCAGGATCGATCCCGGGGGCCTTCTGCATGCCCGGTGCTTCCACGGAGCTCTGCCCAGTGCGGCCGAGGTGCCCAGGGGCAGCGCCCTGGTCCGCGAGTGGCGCATTTTGCGTGTCGAGTGGCGCAAAAGGGGGCCGTCTGGCGTCCGACTACACCCATTTTGCGCCACTCGACGTACGGGGAGTGGGCGGAGGGTCGGGGAGCGTCAGTGC
>JAOPXA010000123.1 GCA_025965395.1 Nocardioidaceae bacterium
AGAATCCGGCTTACAGGCCAACTCATTCGCCCTTGGCCGGGGTGGTCACCAACCGTTCCAGTGGATCTCGCTTGGAGGCCGCTTGGCCTTCTTGAACGTGTTGCCCAGGGTGTAGGCCACCGGGAAAAGCCCGGCCTGGGTGAACTGGTCATACGGGATCCCCAGAAGCGCGGCCATCTCTTCCTCGCGGGCAAGGTGCATGCTCGTCCAGGCGCTGCCGAGACCTTTGGTGCGCAGCGCGAGCAGGAAGTTCCAGATCGCCGGTTGGATTGAACCCCAAAACCCTGCCTGACCAATGATGTTCGCCCCATCCGGTCGGCCCTGCAAGACAGGCAGGACCAGGACGGGTACTTCATGGAGATGCTCGCGCAAGTAGTTGACGGACACACTCATGGCGGGCGGCATTATTGACATGGCCTTCGCGACCATCTCTGGGCTGACCTCGGGTATGCCCTCCTGTCGCTCGACATCGAGCTCTTCGACACGGTCGGCGTCCTGGGCGCTCAGGATCCAGTCGTTCTGGGACATGCGGAAGATGTCGGCAACCTCGGCACGTTTCGCAGGATCGTCGACGATGATCCAGTCAAGCCTCTGGGCATTGACGGCATTGGGAGCTTGAAGTGCGATCTCGACGCACTCCTCGATGAGGTTGCGAGGCACCGGCCGCACGAGATCGAGTCGGCGGCGGACGGAGCGGGTCGTGGTGAGGACCTCGTACGCGGTTAATAGTCTCGACTCTTGGTCTTCGCTGTGCACATCGTCCGGTGAATTTGAATCGCCCATGGCCCGCAGTCAATCATGCCTCTGGTCCAGGTAGTTGAATGATCAATCCATTTCGCGCGACGGGTGTCTTCCCCACAAGTCCTCGTAGAGCATGTCCTCGAGGGGTCGTTTCGTTGCCCACCCTTCCGACTCCAACATCGGACGCGGGTAGAACTCGTCGACGGGGCCCAGGCAAAGGATCGCTATGGGTTCGGCGCCTGGAGGCATGTCGAGCAAGGTGGCGAGTCGACCGGAGTCGAACAGCGACACCCAACCCATGCCCAGTCCCTCGACTCGGGCTGCGAGCCACAGATTCTGAATGGCGCATGCGACGGAGGCTAGGTCCATCTGCGGCATGGTGCGCCGCCCAAAGACGTGGGACTCCCTGCCGTCCATCAGGGCCGCCACCCACACTTCGGCACACTCGAGGATGCCCTCGACTTTGAGCGTCATGAAGTGGTCGGATCGCTCGTCCAGCGCCTTTGCGGTGAGGCGACGTTCTTCCTCAACGAGTCCGTGGATAGCCGTGCGGACATCGACACTCTTGATGCGAAGGAAGCGCCAGGGTTGCATGAATCCGACACTCGGACCCTGGTGAGCGGCTGTGAGGAGACGCTCAAGAACCTCGTCGTCGACATGGCTGCCAGAGAAATTGCGCAGGTCTCGGCGTTCTGCGATGGCGCGGTAGAGAGCGGCGCGTTCATCGACGCTGAAGGAGTGCTCCGAGATGTCCTTCTCGACGGTATGCCGTGCAGTGCCGCTCAGGCTTGAGCAGCCATCGGCAGCTCGGCCGACTCTTGCAGGTCAGCGCGGCCGTGTGGTCCGGGCCGGCTGGGGATGCACTCGAAGAGCGTCCTCACATACATGGACACACCCACGCCCGGATCGGTGACCATCATGTGGAACTGTCGGCCCGTGAGCCCACAGATGCACAGGGGGGCCTTCTCGGCCAGAACCTCGTCTTTAGTCAGGAGTTCTTCATTCACGGGACCATACTGACATCACTCTGGTCACATCGCAAAGGATGAATTTTGTCAAGAGTCAATCCCTTTGTCCGAACGCCACGCCGACCATTTGACGTCAGAATTGCAAAATCACGACGCTGGCAACGAATTTCGCGGTTCACGAAAGCGTGAGGATCTCCGCACCGTCGTCTGTGACCAGAAGCGTGTGCTCGAACTGTGCGGTGCGTGATTTGTCCTTCGTCGTGACAGTCCAGCCGTCGTCCCACATGTCCCACTCGATCGATCCGAGCGTCAGCATCGGCTCGATCGTAAAGGTCATTCCGGGCTTCATCACGGTGTTGTAGCGAGGGTCGTCGTAGTGGGGGATGATCAATCCGTCGTGGAAGGCCGGGCCCACCCCGTGGCCGGTGAAGTCGCGCACCACGCCATAGCCGAACCGCTTCGCATACGCCTCGATCACGCGACCGATGACATTGATCTGACGGCCAGGCTTGACCGACCGGATCGCGCGCATCGTGGCTTCGCGTGTGCGCTCCACGAGCAGCTTGGAAGCTTCGTCGACATTGCCGACGAGGTAGGTCTTGTTGGTGTCGCCGTGCACGTCGCCGATGTAGGCCGTGATGTCGATGTTGACGATGTCGCCGTCCTCGAGCGGGCGATCATCGGGGATGCCGTGACAGACCACTTCGTTGACGCTGCTGCACAGGGACTTCGGATAGCCCCGGTAGCCAAGCGTTGAAGGGTATGCGTCGTGCGCGACCACGAAGTCGTGCCCTACGCGGTCGAGCTCGTCTGTCGTCACACCCGGTGCGATCGCCGCTTCGACCGCGTCCAGGGCTTGAGCAGCGATCTTGCTGGCGACGCGCATACGGGCGATGACATCGGGATCGCGGATCTCGGACCCGCGATAGGGCATTGGCGCGGGGTGGCCGACATACTCCGGGCGGTCGATCTTGCTGGGGACGTGGCGCTCGGGAGAAATGGCGTGCGGGGTCAGGAAACTCACCAGGTCAGTCTAGTTCGTGGTCATCGGGCAGGATGGAGGGGAACGTACTCGAGGACTGGAGGCACCATGAGTGACGAAGAGTTCTACTTCTGCATGAAGCACCACACCGTCGAAGGCAAGGTTGGTTGCAAGGCGGCCGATCGTATGGGCCCGTATGCGTCGCGCGGCGAGGCTGAGCACGCGCTGGAGATCGCCGCCGAACGTACGAAGCAATGGGACGAGGATCCCGATTGGAACGACGACGCCAAAACCACCCCGTAGACCCACCCGCCC
>JAOPXA010000130.1 GCA_025965395.1 Nocardioidaceae bacterium
ACCAGCACGGGCGTCTCGGGGAGTTCCTCCTCGAGCACGTCCTCCAGCGGCGGAAGCAACGCGTCATGAGCGCGACGTCGATCTGGAACGACTGGTCGTGCACAGCGCGAGTGACCGTCGACGATGCGTCGACGCTGGTTCTCGCCCAGCACACGCTCACCGAGCTCATGGGGCACGTGAGCCTGGCCAGCAGCCGGTTCCGCAGCGACTCCGACATCTCCAAGGTCAACCACCACGCTGGCCGCATGGTGCCGGTGTCCTCGCTCACGCTGACCTTGGTCAAGGCGGCGATCGAGTCCGCTAGGAGCTCCCTCGGTACGGTCGATCCGACCGTGGGTGCGCACCTGATCCGCGCGGGCTACGACGACGACATCGCGATCGTCCGCGACGCGAACCGCCCCGACTGGGCAGCAACCGATCAGACCCGGCCGGCCGACTGGACCAAGGTCCGCATCGACGAGACGCTCCGTATGGTCGGCGTGCCCACGGGAATGCGGCTTGACCTCGGCTCGAGCGCCAAGGCCTGGACGGTCGACGAAGGAGCAAGCCGGATCGCTCGGCTCTCCGGCAGCGCCGTGATCGTCGAGATCGGGGGCGACCTCGCCGTGTCCGGCCAGATGGATGAGCCGTGGCGGATCGCTATCGGCGAGGTGGCCGATACGACCGAGGAGTACGTCGAGCTGACCCATGGCGCGATCGCGACCTCGTCCATCGTGGCGCGCAGGTGGCAGACCCCGTCGGGTGCCCGCCACCACATCATCGACCCGGCGACCAGCGAACCCGCGCAGGGCCCGTGGCGCACCGCGACCGTCTGGGCGCACACCGCACTCGAAGCCAACACCGCAAGCACCGCAGCGATCGTCTTGGGCGACCGTGCCTTGGAGTTCCTCGAGGACCGTGGCTTAGCCGCCCGTCTCGTCGCTCAGAACGGATCTACCGTGCGCGTCGGCGCATGGCCCGCAGGACAGCGAGCAGCCTGATGACTCTCTGGTATGTCGCGCGGGCGGCCGGCCTTGTCGCCGTCATCGCCTTCACTGCCGCGACAGCCCTTGGTGCATTGGCATCCTCGCGCACCACACAACCAAGCGATGCTCGAAGCCTCGACGCCCGTTTCCTGCGTCAGATGGCGCATCGCTCGTCGGCCGTGGTCGGACTCGGCGCCCTGGCCCTTCACGTCGTTCTCCTGATCCTCGACGCCTACGTAGACGTCTCGATCCCCGGAGCGCTCATACCGTTCACCAGTGGCTACCGCCCTCTTGCGATCGGCCTCGGGACCATCTCCGTCGCCCTGTTCGTCGTCGTCGCCCTCTCGGGAGCGCTGCGCGGACGCCTTGCCACCTCGGCGGCCGCGGCCCGGCGCTGGCGCCGCGTCCACCTCCTCGCCTACGTCGGTTGGGGTCTCGCAATGACCCACGGCGTGCTGGCTGGCACCGACTCGGGCGCCACCTGGACAACCGCGATCTACGTGGTCTGCGGACTGTCCGTGGTCGCTGCATTCGGCACCCGGCTTCTCTCCGCTCGCCGCGACCGCACTCGGCCGCTGGCCATGACCCGCACCTCCCCCGAGCTCGTCAGGAGCATCCGATGACCATGACCGACGTCCCCCGCATCGCCACCGACCACGACAGGCTCCCGCCCGTCCTGGCGTTCGGGGCTCCCCGCATCCTGGCCGGCGCAGCGCAGGACCGCCGGGTCGACCTTGCGGCCCATCGCACGCTGCATGGTGCGCTTGTCCCTCGAAGCCGCGGATGGCTGTCGTCAAGCCTGGCGCAGGTGCGGATGAAGGGCCGTGGCGGCGCGGCCTTTCCCGTGTCCATCAAGCTCGACGCGATGCCGAACGCCCGCTCCGCATCGGTGCTCGTCAACGGCAGCGAAAGCGAACCCGCCAGCTGGAAGGACCGCGTCATCATGCGCCAGTGTCCCCATCTGATTCTCGACGGTGCCCTCACCATCGCCCAGGCGCTGAGGACGAAACGCATCACCATCGCGGTGCACGACGCGGCGTCAGCACGCTCACTCGAGCAGGCGTGTCGTGAACGTTCGGACGCATCCTCGGTGACCATCTCGATCACCGGCAACGCATTCGTAGGTGGCGAGATTCGCGCTGTCATCAATGGGCTCAACGGTGGTCGAGCATTGCCGGGAGGGCGCAGAGTCCTCCCGACGGTCGACGGCATCGACCATAAGGCCACCTTCGCCTCCAACGTCGAGACGTTCGCTCAGATCGGCCTGCTGGCTCTTCTGGGCGCAACCGAGTATGCGCGTGTCGGCTCCACGAATGAGCCCGGCACGACGCTCGTCACCATGGTCGGCGATGTGCCGTTCCCGGGCGTCATCGAGGTGCCGATCGGCATCCCTATCGCGTCGCTGCTTCAGTCACCACCCGGTGATCGCCGAGCTGTCCTCATCGGCGGCTATCACGGCACCTGGGTCGACCACATCGATCATCTTGTCGTCGAGCGCGATGCCCTGCGCATCGCGGGTGCTCCGCTCAACGCAGGCGTGATCGCCCGGATCAGCGCCGACCATTGCGCGCTGGTGGAAGTCGCGCGAGTGACGTCCTTGCTGGCCAGCGAATCCGCCGGACAATGTGGTCCATGCTTCTTCGGTCTGCCTGCCATCGCCCGCGGAGTCCAGTCGATGGTCGAGGGTGCCGGGAGCGAGCCCATGTCACGCATGGTGCGCCATCTCGACACGGTGAGCGGACGCGGCGCCTGTGCCCACCCCGACGGTTCCGTGCAGTTCGTACGATCGGCGATGCTCACCCTCGACGCCGAGCTACGGCAGCACACCGAACACGGAACCTGTGGCCGCATCGACGGGCACGTACTCCCCGTGGTGGCCGCAGCATGAGCACGCTCAGGGTCGACTGGACGCGCTGTGACGGCCACGGCCTGTGCGCCCGGCTGTTGCCCGAGCGGATTGCCCTCGACGAATGGGGATTCCCCATCATCGCCGCAGGTGAGCTGGACGATGGCCTCGTTCGGGCGGCTCGTCGCGCTGCGCAGGCATGCCCAGCACTCGCGCTTCGCGTCGACAAGAGCTGAGCGGCTGAGCCGGTACCTCCGTATGATCGCGGTGAGCAATCGGTGCCGCAACGACAGTGCCGCACCGAGCATGCGCCGACGACGCCCGGGGGGCCATCATGACGTCCGAAGCAACGAGTCCGACGGTCGCGCCCTGGTGGCGCGACGCCGTCATCTACCAGGTCTACCCGCGATCCTGGGCTGATTCTGATGGCGACGGGATCGGCGACCTTCCGGGCATCACGTCCCATCTCGACCACCTGTCGGACATAGGCGTCGACGCCGTCTGGCTGTCGCCGTTCTACACATCGCCCCAGAACGATGCGGGATACGACGTGGCCGACTACCGTGACGTCGACCCGCTCTTCGGCACGCTCGCCGACTTCGACGCACTCGTCGCTCGTGCGCACGCGCTCGGCCTGCGCGTCATCGTCGACATCGTCCCCAACCACACCTCAAGCGAGCACGCCTGGTTCAAGGCGGCGCTCGCGGCAGCACCGGGGAGCCCCGAACGTGCCCGGTATGTCTTCCGTGCGGGCAAGGGCGCCTACGGCGAGATCCCGCCGAACAACTGGACGAGCAACTTCGGTGGCTCAGCGTGGACGCGTACCTCCGATGCCGCTGGCGAGTGGTACCTCCACCTGTTCGACGTCACCCAACCCGACCTCGACTGGACCAATGACGAGGTGCACGACGAGCTTGAGGATGTCCTCCGCTTTTGGCTGGACCGCGGCGTCGACGGGTTCCGCATCGATGTCGCTCACGGCCTGGTCAAGGCGGAAGGCCTGCCGGACGCCCCGGCGGACTTCGACGTGACGGTCGATGCCACCGCCCTGTCCCCCATGTGGGACCAGCCGGGGGTGCACGACATCTACCGCCGCTGGCGCAAACTAGTGGATGCCTACTCCGTCGAGGGCCAGGATGCCGATCGCATCCTTTGCGCCGAGGCTTGGGTCCTCCCCGCAGAGGCTCTCGCCCGCTACATCCGGCCCGACGAGCTCCACCAGTCCTTCAACTTCGAGTTCCTCATGACGCCCTGGCTGGCGAGCGACCTGAAGGCGACCATCACCGGTTCACTTGCCCAAGCTGCGGCGGTCGACGGCACGCAGACATGGGTGCTGTCGAACCACGACGTGGTCCGGCACGCATCGCGACTGGGGTTCGATCAGTCACCCGGTTTGAGCAGCGTCGCCGGCATCGGCTCACCCGATCCGCAGCCCGACGCGGCGACGGGATTGCGGCGCGCGCGTGCGGCGACGGCCCTCATGTTGGCGCTGCCTGGCTCGGCCTATCTCTTTCAAGGCGAAGAGCTGGGCTTGCCCGAAGCGACTCACATACCCGATGAGCTTCGCCAGGATCCCACCTGGAAAAACTCGGGATACACACTTCGGGGCCGTGACGGGTGTCGTGTCCCGGTGCCGTGGGTAGCGGACGCTCCTGCATACGGATTCAGTCCCAGCGGGAAGGCCTGGCTGCCCCAACCCGACGAGTTCGCCGGCCTTGCCGCGGATCGGCAGGAAGGCATGCCCGGTTCGACTCTCGAGCTCTACCGCCGTCTACTCAAGATCCGCCGCGAGCGTCGACTCGGCCGATCGTCACTTGCCTGGCTCGACGGCCTCGGGCCCGACGTCGTCGCCTACACGGCAACGTCGCCGACTGGCGACGTGACGTCCGTCGTCGCCAATCTCGGGTCCTCACCCCTCGCATTGGCGCGACCTGTCAACACCCTCGCCACAAGCAATGATCTGCACGCTGACGGCACTATTCCTTCTGACGTCACGGTATGGATCGACGGTCCCCTTACCGCTTGAGCCAGCCCAAGTTGCGTGTGACCCCTAACGGTTTTATGGTCGAAGAGAGATGTGAGGTGAGCCACAATGTTGTGGCTCTGCAGACGCCTAGGGGGCCGTATGCGCGATCGTCGTTCGACCGTCCGAACTCGTTCGAGGCGTCGACTTATGCCCTTGGCGCTCGCCGCCGTCCTTGCTTCGTACGGGTTGGCAGCATGTGCGGGAGGTAGCGACAAGCCGACGCTCAACTGGTACATCAACCCCGACGGCCAGGTGACTCTCAACAAGCTGGCCAAGGACTGCAGCACCGACGACTACACCATAAAGATCCAGCTCCTGCCCGCCAGCGCGACCGACCAACGCACCCAGCTCGCACGTCGCCTGGCCGCCGGAGACAGCTCCACCGACCTGATGAGCCTCGACCCGGTCTTCGTCCCCGAGTTCGCCAATGCCAAGTGGCTCGCACCGTTCGAAGGAGACCTCGCTGGCAAGGTGCTCGATGACGACGTCCTCAAGGGCGCTGCTGAGACCGTCAAGTGGGACAACAAGGTGGTCGCGGCTCCGCAATGGGCCAACACCCAGGTGCTTTGGTACCGCAAATCCCTCGCCGAGGCCGCTGGACTCGACATGACGAAGCCCGTCACCTGGGACCAAGTGATCGACGCGGCGGCCGACAATGACGGCACCGTCGGCGTGCAGGCCAACAAGTACGAGGCCTACGTCGTCTGGATCAACGCTCTGATCCAGGGCGCGGGCGGCAACATCCTCGACCCGGCGACCGTCGAAGCTGGCCGCGACGCGAAGGTGACCATCAACTCGCCGGCGGGCGAGGATGCGGCGGCCGTCATCAAGAAGCTTGCCGACTCGGGCGCCAGGCAGTCTGATTTCTCCACCTCCAACGAGGGCACGAGCCTCGGCGCTATGTTCCCCACCAAGGGTGCGGGCGAGTTCATGACGAACTGGACCTTCGTCTATAAGAACTATGAAGGTCTCATCGGCAAGCCCGGCGGCCCCAAGGACAAAGCGGCGTTCGAGGACCTCGGCTTTGCCCGCTACCCAGAGACGGTCGCAGGTGAGGAATCCAAGCCCCCCATCGGCGGCATCGACATCGGGGTCGGCGCGTACTCCAAGCACCCGGAGTTCGCCCAGCAGGCCGCCATCTGTGTGACTAACAGCGATGCGCAGACCGCTCTTGCAGTCGACGAAGGTCTGATGCCCTCACGGCAATCGGTCTACGACTCGACCGCGCTCAAGGAGGCTTACCCCGCCGAGCTTCTTACTCTGTACAGCGAGAGCGTGGACTCGGGCGGCCCGAGGCCCAAGAGCGCGTTCTACAGCCAGGTCTCGAGCGCCGTGCAGTCGCGCTGGCACTCGCCCACCTCCGTGGGGCCGGGCACGCCCAAGAAATCAGCTGAGTTCCTCAGGTCCATCCTCGAAGGAAAGGCGCTGCTGTGACCGACACACTGACGAAGCCATCGAAGGTCCCGAAGGCGCCTAAGCCCCCTGAGTCGGATCGATCACGCGCCGAGAACAACCTGGCCCGCAAGCTAGTGGCACCCGCGATTGTGCTGATGCTGCTGGTCACCGCCTTCCCGATGTTGCGAGCGCTCTACCTCTCGCTGTTCAACTACTCGCTCACCGCTCCTGACGACCGCAAGTTCGTCGGCCTCGCCAACTACTGGACGGCTCTGAGCGACCCGTTGTTCTGGCGCGACACGGGCAACACTGTCTTGATCATGGTCGTCACGGTGACGGTCGAGCTCATCATTGGCTTCGCATTCGCCATGGTGATGCACAAGGTGATCTTCGCCCGGGGCACAATCCGCACGTCGATCCTGATTCCGTACGGCGTGATCACCGTGGTTTCTGGCTTTGCATGGCAGTTTGCCTTTTCCAACACCAACGGCTTCGTCAACAGTTGGTTGCCCTTCGTGGGAGACGACTTCAACTGGTTCGGTTCCTACCCGTCGTCGATGGTCGCGATCATGGCGTCGGAAATCTGGAAGACCACGCCCTTCATGTCGCTGCTGCTCCTTGCCGGGCTCGCCCAAGTGTCGGAGGACATGTTGGAGGCAGCCAAAGTCGACGGAGCGACCTGGTGGCAGCGGCTCTACATGGTCATCCTGCCCAACATGAGAGCCGCGATCATGGTGGCCGTGCTGTTCCGGGCACTCGATGCCTACCGCATCTTCGACAACATCTTCGTCATGACCGCCGGAGCCAACGGCACGGAGTCGATCTCGTTCTTGACCTACCGACAGGTGATCGAGCAATTCCAGCTCGGCATCGGCTCGGCACTTTCGGTGCTGCTGTTCCTGTCGGTGCTGGTCGTGGCATTTGTGATCGTCAAGCTCTTCAGAGTCAACCTCGCCGACGCACGGCAGGAGGGATGAGATGAACAAGAACGCGTCGAGCCGCATCGGCACCGCCGTCGGCTGCATCCTCATCCTCCTCTGGTGCCTGCTGCCGGTTGCCTGGATCATCTCGTTGTCGTTCAAGTCGCAAGAGGCCGTCACCGTCGGCAGTCCCGGCTTCTTCCCAACAAAGGGCGGGGGCGCTGGATGGGAAAACTACGTCGACGTGTTGAAGGACGACCAGTTCCGACGCTCGATCTTCAACTCGATCGGTATCTCCCTCATCGCGACCATCTTGTCGGTG
>JAOPXA010000137.1 GCA_025965395.1 Nocardioidaceae bacterium
TCGAGCGCGCTCAGGCGCTGACCAGCATCAAGGTCGCCACCCGCGAGGAGCGCGATGTGATCGCCGAACAGCTCGGCGACTTCCGCTTCAACTCCGCCTTCGGCAAGACCTTGTCGCGGCTCATCCGGATGGGCATCGGTGTGCACCACGCCGGCATGCTGCCGCGCTACCGCCGCCTCGTCGAGACCCTTGCGCAGGCCGGATTGCTCAAGGTCATCTGTGGCACCGACACGCTGGGGGTCGGCATCAATGTGCCGATCCGGACCGTGCTGTTCAGCGGCCTGTCGAAGTACGACGGCGTCAAGCAACGACAGCTCCAAGTGCGGGAGTTTCAGCAAATCGCGGGTCGTGCTGGGCGCGCAGGTTACGACACGGTGGGCTACGTGCTTGCCGAGGCCCCAGAGCACGAGATCGAGAACCTTCGCCTCGTCACGAAAGCGGGCGACGACCCCAAGAAGCTCCGCAAGATCGTTCGCAAGAAGCCTCAGGAGGGTTTTGTCTCCTGGGGTCAAGGCACGTTCGACCGACTCACCACCGGCACGCCAGAGCAGCTTGTCTCGCGAATGCGCGTGAGCCACGCGATGGTTCTTGACGTCATCTCGCGTCCCGGTGACGCGCGCGCCTCGCTGGAGCGAATGTTGCGCGAGTGCGACGAGAACGAGGAGACCCAAGACAAGCTCCTTGCCGAGGTCGGCGAGATCGTGGAGGCGCTGATTGCCGGGGGTGTTGTCGAGCACGTCGATCCCCCCGACGAGGAGGGCCGGACTCTTCGGCTGACGATTGATCTGCAAGCCAACTTCGCCCTCAACCAGCCACTCTCGCCCTTCGCGGTAGCCGCGTTCGACCTACTCGACCGCGAGAGCGAGACCTACGCACTCGACATGGTCTCGGTTGTCGAGGCGACCCTTGAAGACCCCCGGCCGATCATCTCCGCGCAGCGGCATCGTGCTCGCGGCGAGGCGATCGGTGACATGAAGATGGATGGCATCGAGTACGAGGAGCGCATGGAGCTGCTCGACGACGTGACGCACCCACAGCCACTCCGCGAGCTGCTCGACGCGGCCTATGAGGCATACCGCATCGGTCACCCATGGGTTGCTGACCACCAGCTGCGACCCAAGTCCGTCGTCCGCGAGATGTGGGAACGCGCCATGACGTTCTCCGAGCTGATCGGTGACTATCAGCTTGCACGTTCCGAAGGGATGGTTCTGCGCTACCTCTCCGACGTCTACAAGACGCTTGGGCGCACGGTGCCTGCCACGGCACGCAACGAGGAGCTCATTGACCTGACCGAGTGGCTTGGCGAGCTCGTGCGCCAGACCGATTCGAGTCTGCTCGACGAGTGGGAAGAGCTGGTCGCCGGCGCAGGCAGCGACGTGTCGGAGATTCGCCCCAAGGCCGATGCCAGCGCTCCACCGAGGCCGGTCACGGGCAACGAGCGCGCCTTCCGAGTGCTCATCCGCAACGCGATGTTCCGGCGGGTCGAGCTGGCCGCGTTCAGTCGTTGGACCGAGCTCGGGGCTCTCAGCGTGGATGACGGCTGGGACGGCGAGGCGTGGGCCGAGGCCATGGGGGAGTATCGCGAGGAGTATGACTCGATCGGTTCTGGCCCATCCGCGCGTGGTCCGGAGCTGTTCATGCTCCAGCAGGGTTCGGATGTGTGGACCGTGCGTCAGACCTTCGACGACCCCGCGGGCGATCGCGACTGGGGCATCAGCGCCGAAGTCGATCTCGCAGCATCAGACGAGGCCGGCGAAGCGATTGTTCGCGTCACGGCTGTGGGCCCTCGCTAGGTCGTGAGGGAACCGACGGCTCGTGCGATCACCAACAGTGACGTCAAGAGCGCGGCGGTTGCTTGAACACCCATGAGCATCTTCGCGCGCGGCGAAAGCGGCATGGTATCGGTCGGGCTGAAGGCGCTCGAATTTGTCAACGAGAGATAAAGGAAGTCAACAAACGTAGGCACCCATCCAGCAACCTCGCTCGAAGTCGCTGCAACCTCCGTGATCGCATCTGCGTTCTCGTCGTGCGAGAAGCGCCAGTCTGCGGGCTCCATCTGGTCGCGTGGCACAGCCTTGCGTGCAACCGGTCCGCCCCGATCGAGCTCCCAGAAGAGCAGTGCGAACCCGATGACGTTCGTGAGCCAGACCTGCATGGCAGCCACGAGCAAGGGCCCACCAGGAGTGGACTTCTCGGTGAGCGCTTGGACGAGCATGCCAAGTGCTACGAGATTCGAGACGATGACAACTGAGGCCAAGACGATCGACGCCAACCTAGACCACCGAGTCTCGCGCGTCATCCGTCGCGGATTGGTGGCGACAAGCGCTACGAGCAGTGCGACTTCGACGGCAGGGATGACGAATCGAGGAGCGAAGAGCAGCGACCCTGGCAACAGTGCGTACGTCAGTCCAGCCACGATGACAGCGGCCGCTGGAGGGACTCGATTTTCACCGTTCGCGCTGCGACGCTGAGACAGCTCGTGCTTCTGCGGCTCGCTAGGCTCGTCCATGGACTCGATGCTAGACCCGCGCTAGGCGAGATCGGCCAAGCCACCGCTGACCACGAGTGCACCCAGCACGATGAGAACGACACCCATGACAAGTGCGTTGTTGCGCTCGAGCCAGTGCTGCATCGAAGCAAGCGGCGAACGCATACGCTCCTTGGCCGCCACATTCGCGAGCACAGGGATGAGCACGGTCAAGCAACCCAGCACGGTGTAGACGACCATGACGCTGATGGATGAGCCAGAAGACACATCCGCTCCGCCGACCGTGACGCCAGCACTGAGGTTGAACAAGATCTCCTTGGGGTTGGTGAGTGACAAGAGGACCGCAACCCCGAAAGCGCGTGCGGGGCTCATGTCCTGGACCGAGGCCATCCACCCGGGCAGCTTCGGCTCACCCTCGCGGGCCCGTTGGCCGAGGATCTTCTTGAGTCCCAGCACGACGAGTGCCGCACCGGCGACAACGCGCACCGACGCGAGACCGGTCGAACCACTGCTTGAGTTGTCGAGTCGCTCAGACAGCAGTACGAAGATGCCCACGCTGACCAGAACGCCCAGCACACGACCCAGGGCAAACATGACGCTGGAGGTGCCCCCACGCGGCGAGGTCAGCAGCAAGAGAACGGCCATGATGGGCAGCGGGCTTAGGGCCACCCCCAGCGCGAGCGGCACGGTCTCGCCAACGACTTCCCACATGACGGCCTCAACGCCTCACTGCGCGCAGAACAGCGTCGTGCATCGCGATCGAAGCGCCCTCGGCATCGGTTTGCGTGCGCGCATGGGTGAAGGTCTCGATCAGGTGCCACTCGCTCGGGTCGAGAAGTTCCGCGACCTGCTCGGCGGTAAAGAGAATGTCGGGGAACGCTTCGCGCTCGCGCGAAACATGGTGATCGACCGGGTGGTGTCCGACGATCAGCAGGGTGCCACCGGGAGCTACGGCAGCGGCGAGGCTGCGGTGCACGGTCCTCAGAGCGGGCCTCGGCAGGTGCATGAACTGTGCAGAGACCGGGTCGTACGAGCCGGTGACCTCCTCGGCGAGCAGGTCGACCTGCTTCCACGTGATCCGGCGGGCAGTCTCGGGGCTGTCCTGGGCGGCGCGTGCCGCCGCTTTTCTCAAGGCGACGTTCGACAGGTCGAGACCGGTGACGTGCCATCCGCGATGTGCGAGCCAGATGGCGTCAGCGCCTTCGCCGGAGCCTACGTCGAGGGCAGTCCCGGCGCCGAGATCGCTCGCGTATGTCACGAGGTGGGGGTTGGGGGATCCGCTCCAGACCATGTCTGCGGAGCCGTAGCGGTCGTCCCAAAAGGCTTCGGTGAAGAAGTCCGTCGCGTCGGCGGCTTCAGTGGCGGTGGCGGTGTGATCGTGTTTCATGCCACCAGCATGATGCCTCGATCCCTCGGCGCGCGAATGGTGTTGGTGAAGCGGCACGTGCTCTACTTCGCCATCGGGTGCTCCTGAGCAACCGACAGTGCACAGACGAGACCGAGGTGATCGGAGTTGTCAGGCTCATCGATCAAGATCCGGCCCTCGAGAGCGGTGATCCGCGACCCGAAGTACAACGCATCAAGATGCTTCCCGTCAGTGGTCAGGGGAAACCCCAGTGCGTGATGGGTGTCGTAGTGGACGTTGTCGACCTCGACCAGGGAGCGCCAGTCTCGATAGCCCGCGCCCTCGATGATGCCGCGTGGTCGATCGTGACCCACAGTGGAGTTGTTCAGGTCGGCCGCGATGACGTCGACGTCGTGGGTCCGGCACAGTGCGATGAGACTCGTTGCCTCATGCGCGCGAGAAGCCTGAGCCTCTTCGGGCGTAGAACGCGCCGACGAGGATAGGTGGGTCACGGCTGCCCTCCAACGGACACCCGATGACCGATGCTCATACGTCACGATCGTGACGCGCCGACCTTGGCGTGACGTAGAGGCGAGGGGAAACTCGGCCGACGAGACGATCCGATGGACCGCAGGGTCGCTGTAGGCGTCATTGTTGCCGGCGCTGCGCACCACGTCCCAGCCTCGGAGCATCCGCTTGAGTGTGCGACGTTCGAGCCAGCGGTTGACCTCGACGAGGAAGTA
>JAOPXA010000138.1 GCA_025965395.1 Nocardioidaceae bacterium
ACTCGATGTGCGCGACCGTGGCCGGCACGCCGTCCTTGTCATAGCGCTTGAAGTCGATGATGCGATAAGCGCGCTTGTGTCCGCCGCCCTGGTGACGCGTGGTGATGCGTCCCTGGTTGTTGCGGCCGCCCTTTTTGGGGAGCGGACGCGTCAGGGACTTCTCCGGCGTCGTGCGGGTGATCTCAGCGAAGTCGGCGACGCTCGAGCCACGACGGCCCGGGGTTGTCGGCTTGTATTTGCGAATAGCCATATGTGTTCAGTCCTCGTCTCAGGCGCTCGGCGCCGAGAAGATGTCGATGCTCTGACCTGCGACCACGCTGACAATGGCGCGCTTGGTGTCCTTGCGCTTGCCGATGCCCTTGTTGGTGCGACGGGTCTTGCCCTTGCGGTTGATCGTGTTGACCGAGACGACCTTGACGCCGAAGATGCTCTCGACGGCGATCTTGATCTCAGTCTTGTTGGCGTCCGGGTGCACCACGAAGGTGTACTTGTTGTCATCGAGCAAGCCGTAGCTCTTTTCGCTGACCACAGGTGCGATCAGGACGTCGCGCGGATCCTTCTGAATCGTGCTCACTTCTCCCCCTCATTGGCAGAAGAGCCTGCCTTGGTGAAGCCGGCAGCTTCGGCGGATTCGACCGTGTCGAACCAGACCTCAGCGACTGTCTGCTCGTACCAGGGGCTGTCCTCGGTGTGGAACAGACCCGAGTCGGCGTTGCCCTTGATGGTGTGGCCCTTGGGAGCGTTGCCACTCTTCAGTGGCGCCTTCGAACCAGGTCCGTAAGGCTGAGTGGCCGTCGCGTTGCCAGAAGCCTCGGGCGCGGCGGCCTTCGGTGCTGGTGCTGTCTCGGTCGGCTTCTCGTCGGCATCGGCCTTGACTGCTGCCTTGGCGGCAGGTGCCTTCTTGGCCGCGGGAGCTTCGGGCTTCTTCTTGCCGCCCTTGGGCTCGGGGTGCGCCGCACCCTTCTCGGTGACCTCGGTCGCAGCCTTGCTCAGCGTGATCGTGCCCGCGTCGCCCGTGGAGCGAGCAGTGACGAACGCTTCGAAAGCGGTGTTGGTGAAGATCACGTCGTCGCTCAGGATCACGTCGTACGTGTTGAGCTGATCGAACGGGATGAGGACCACGTTGGGCACGTTGCGCAGGCTCAGTGCCGTTGCGCGATCGTCACGATCGACGACGATGAGCACGCGGTTGCGCTCAGTGATCGCACGCAGGCCGCTGATGGCCGACTTCGTGGACGGCACTCCGTCACCGACGAAGCTGTCGACCACGTGGACACGACCATTGCGGGCCCGGTCTGACAAAGCGCCACGGAGAGCGGCAGCCTTCATCTTCTTGGGGGTGCGCTGATCGTAGTTGCGCGGCGTCGGTCCGTGGACGATGCCGCCACCGTTGTACTGGGGTGCGCGGATCGAGCCCTGACGAGCGCGACCTGTGCCCTTTTGGCGGTACGGCTTCTTGCCACCACCGGACACCTCGCCACGGCCTTTGGTGTCGTGGGTGCCCTGGCGGGCCGCAGCCTGCTGGGCTACGACGACCTGGTGGATGAGCGGGATGTTGACCTGGACATCGAAGATGTCGACGGGCAACTCAACGTCAATTGTCTTCGGCATGAGCTAGGCCCCCTTCGCGGCGTTGCGGATGACCACGAGGCCACCCTTGGGGCCGGGTACGGCGCCCTTGATGAGGATGAGGCCCTTGGCGACGTCCACCGCGTAGACCGTGAGGCCCTGCGTCGTGACGCGGACGGTGCCCATCTGGCCAGCCATGCGCATGCCCTTGAAGACACGACCAGGAGTGGCTCAGGCGCCGATCGAGCCGGGCTTGCGGTGGTTGCGATGCGAACCGTGCGAGGCGCCCACGCCGTGGAAGCCGTGACGCTTCATTACGCCGGCGAAGCCCTTGCCCTTGCTGGTGCCCGTCACGTCGACCTCGTCGCCCGCGGCGAACGTGCCGACCGGGATCTCTTGGCCGAGCGTGAAGTCGGCAACAGCTTCGGTGCGGATCTCCACGATGTGGCGGCGTGGTGTCACGCCTGCCTTCGCGAAGTGGCCCGCTTCGGGCTTGTTGATCTTGCGGCCGTCGATCTCGCCGAAGCCGATCTGGATTGCGGAGTAGCCATCGATCTCGCGGCTGCGGATCTGCGTGACGACATTGGTGTCGGCAGCGATCACGGTCACCGGGACGATGCGTCCTTCTTCGGTCCATGTCTGGGTCATGCCGAGCTTGCGCCCGAGAATGCCCTTTACATTGGCCTGCTGTGCAGTCTTAGTCATCGGTCAGTCCCTTAGAGCTTGATCTCGATGTCGACGCCGGCGGGAAGGTCGAGACGCATGAGCGAGTCGACCGTCTTCGGCGTGGGATCAATGATGTCGATGAGGCGCTTGTGCGTACGCATCTCGAAGTGTTCGCGGCTGTCCTTGTACTTGTGCGGCGAACGGATAACGCAGAAGACGTTCTTCTCCGTGGGCAACGGCACCGGGCCAGCGACCTTTGCACCAGTGCGCGTCACCGTGTCAACGATTTTGCGCGCCGAGGAATCAATAACCTCGTGGTCATAGGCCTTGAGCCTGATGCGGATCTTTTGTCCCGCCATGCTCTGCATCGTCCTTTACGGTCGTAATCTGTGGCTCGAAATCGCCTCGGGAGAGGAGATTCGGCTGCTCCCTCTCCGACCCCCGAGGTCGGGCGTGTCGCAACGCCGCCAAGGCGTAGAAACATCATCCATCTCGAGTTAGGTAGTTGGGCCGCCAGTTTCGGCGACCAAGCTGGGCCTCACGGTGCGGTGCTGCTGTACTCCGAAACCTGGCTCACAAGCCGCGGCTCGAACTTTTCTGCAGCACCCCGGCGGCCTAGCCGGAGCAACCGAAATATTCTGTCAGACATACCCCACAAAACACAAATCGTCCCGGTGCGGGAGCTCAGAGGTGCTGGCGCAGGCCCTCGAGAAGGGGCGTGGTCGGCCGGCCGATCAGCGCG
>JAOPXA010000171.1 GCA_025965395.1 Nocardioidaceae bacterium
CAACCCGGTGTCGCCGGGGACTCCGTCCTCGGCCACACCGAAGTGCTTCTTGGTGGGCGAAACGATGTCGGCTTTAGCCGCGAACGTGCGCTTGTACTCCCCAAAGGGGATAGATGCGGCTCGCGCAGTGTCGCTGGGCAGGTGGGTGCAGGCCAGGCCGTCGCCGTTCGCGGGGCCCATGGCTCCGTCGAGTCCGAGGGGGTCGGAGACATCGGCCACGTAGTACGCCTGGGCGTCCTGCTGGTAGGTGAAGCTCCAGCAACCCTCGATCTTCTTGACCGGGGTTGTGGGCTTCGGCTTCGTGGGACTCGGGTCGGTAGGAGTCGGCGTGTCGTCATCCGGGGGCGGCGTCTGCTCGTCGCTGATCGCGTTCGCAAAATCCTGAATGGTGCTTGCCTCAGCGGTGGGCGCGGCAGTGGGCTTGGCCTTCTTCGCCTTGGCGGCGCTCACGGTCGCGGCGGGCGGTTTGGTCTTTGCTTCGCCCACGAAGGGGATCGCCTGCTTGACCTCGGACCGCACGGCTTTGCCGGTCGGTGAGACATACAGCGCGGTGCTCATGGCAGCGATGACCACGACCAAGATCGAGGCGTGGAACTTGCCGTTAGATGAGCCCTGTGTCATACAACACTCCTAAAAAGACGGTGGCGGACGCGATGAGGTACGGAATGAGCGCGCGGGGGTCTCCCGGCTTGTTGCTCGGTGAATTGAGGGAAGCTTCTTGGACCCGTTCGGCGAGGATCGTGGATCCGGACAGGCCAGAAGCGTGGTGTTCTGCCTGGGCGGGTGGTCCGTCTTGATCGGCCGCGTAGGCGTCGGCACGCGTGCCCCAACCACCCACGTGACCGAGCCGCAAGAATCCCAACATGCGCAGCGGCATCAGGAAGATCGTGCTGAACACGATGTAGAGCGGCATGAACCACAGGTCCGAGGGATGCTCTTCGATGTGCCGAAGCTGGCGAAGAGTCATCGACAGCGTGGACAGCACGATCGTGAGCGCGATGATCGCGGCGATCATCGTCGTTCGGTCGTCCACGTTGAGGAGGCCTAGGTAGAAGTTCTGGCCGCTCTCGGTGAACAGTCGGACGAACCACGAGATGATGACGATGAGCAGCATGTACGGCAGAACGATGTCGGCCAGGAAGAAGAAGGCCAGCATCGGCTGGTGACGCAGCATCCAGGGGAACATCCGCATGGTGTTGTACTGGCTGCCCCGTGACCAGCGAAGCTGCTGCTTGCGCATCTTCTTGTACTTGGTCGGGGCGTCCGTGTAGACCAGGCTCGTCGATTGGTAGACCGTCTTGTAGCCGCGCTTGAGGGCGAGATTGGTGAGCGTACGGTCGTCGGAGACTTCGAGAAAGATGCCCAGGAACTTCGCGGTCATGAACTCGTTCATGGAGTCGACCAGGACATCGCGGCGGAACGCGATCGTGCGTCCCGGCAAGCATCCGACGGCCCCGAGGACGCTCTGAGCCGGCATTGCGTAGAGCGCGCGGTTGTTCTCCATCCAATCGGCCCATCGCGTGAGGAAGTGCCGCTTCGGTTCAAGGATGCGCTGCTTCGTCGTCACCCCACCCACGGTGGGATCAGCGAACGGCTTGACGAGCTCCGGCAGGGTGCCCTCGGTCCAGATCGTGTCGCTGTCGACGAGGACGACGACGTCACCGGAAGCCGCGACGGTGCCGACCATGACCGCGTTGCGCTTGCCCGCGACCGGAGTCCAGGTCCACTCGACTGCGGGAGCGAACTCCTCGCAGACGGCTTCGAGCTCGAGATTGCGGCGACCGTTGATGACGACGATGATCTCGTCGGGTGACTGGGCCACGATCTTGCGGAGAACGTCGCGGAACAGGTCGAGGGGCTCGTCGACGACGGGGATCACGACCGACGTCGTCGTCTGGAAGGGCTCCGTCCACGGTCGGTAGCGCGAGGACAGCACGATCTTGATCAACCAGATCGCCCATGTGATGGCGACGTAGAGGCAGAAGAGATAGAGGTGCCCATGCTCCTGAATGGCGTAACGCAGCTCGAGAATCGCGATGAACACGCGTCATCCCTCCTGGGTGGGTTCGATGATGGAACGAGCCAACGGGGCAAGCCATGAGCTGTACGGCGCGGTCATGTGTGAGTCGTCGCGGTAGACCATGAGGTTGCCGACGACTGCCGGGCAGGTCTGGTCGGTGCAGAACCACGACTTCGTGTCGACGACCGTCGCGCCAGCCTTTTCAGCCGCAGGCGTGAGGGCTTCGTGGCGCTTCGGGTAGCTGTAGGCGCCATCGGCCCCGTAGCCGCAGGCGCGGACGTCGTCGAGGTTGGCGGCGACACAATCAGGTGAGTTCTTGCCGGGGATCGGTATGTCTTGCAGGTACGTGACCTTGGCGTTGCTCACTTGCTTGAGCTCGGCGAGAGTCGTGCTGGTCGCCGCCGCGAACGTTGCCGGCGTCACCGAGCCCGGCACCACGGTCTCGGACTGGCTCATCACGACCGCATCCGGCTTGAGTGCGCCGATCTTGGCGATCGTCTGGGTCCGCCACTGGTCGCACTCGGTGTACGTGCGGTTGAGGACCGAGCTGCGGATCGTGATCGTGGCGGGCGGGCAAGCCGACTTGGTCCAGCTGACGACCTTCCAACCAGCCTTCTTGGCCGCAGAGTCGAACGCCGGGAGCCACTGCTCCATGTGCGAGTCGCCGAACAGCACGACCGTACGTTTTCCGGTCGGGTCGCCCGAGACGCAGGCCCCCTGCTTCACCTGCGTGAAGTCGGCGTGGCATCCGTCGCCGCGGCCGGGGGGAAGACTCTTGGCCGCATCGGCGGGACCCGGCGTCAGGTTGGCAGGAGCGGCACGGACGGTGGTGCCCGCGTCGATCGCGGCGGCCATCGTTGCGGGGATCGTGCGCGAGGACTCGACGCCGCTTGCCACCAAGGTGGCCTCGGATCCGTTGCCGGTCAAGGACGGCGGGAAGGCGATGAGGGCTGCCGCAGCCGCGATGGCGGTGCCGGTGAGGAGGAACCCGTTGGCGATCCATACGAGATTCGGCATCTTGACGCGGCGGGCAGGCTCTTCGATGAGGAAGAAGCTGATCATGGCCATCACGAGGGAGCACCACACCACGACCATGAGCTCAAGCGTGTTGAGCGCGTGGCCGACGGCCATCGGGATGATGATCAGCATGGGCCAGTGCCACAGGTACCAGGAGTACGACACCTTGCCGAGGCACTGCATCAGCGGCTCGGCGAGGATCCGCTCCGCAGGCACGCGAGTGCCGCAGCCGGCCGCGATCACCAAGGCCGTACCTCCCACGGGCAGCCATGCGGCGGTTCCGGGGAACGGGGTCGCATCGCTGTAGACGAAGGCCGACGCGACGATGGCGCCCAGGCCCGCGACTGCGGCGAGGCTTCGAACGGGACGCGGGATGCGCGCGAGGCTGACGGCGGTCAATGCGATGAGTGCGCCGACGCCGAGCTCCCAGGCGCGGGTGTGGAGCGAGAAGTAGGCCCACGGAGCCGAGCTGACCGTGACGGTGATCGAGTAGAACGTGGAGAGCGCGATGACGCCGATCACCAAGAGGGTCAGGACGCGACGGCTCTGGCGCCGAAACAGAAGTGCGGCGGCGACGATCACGAGCGGCCAGATGAAATAGAACTGCTCTTCGACGCCCAGCGACCAGAAGTGTTGCAACGGGGACGCGGCGTCGCCGATGTGCTGGTAGTCGGTGCCGACCGCAGCGAGGCGGTAGTTGAGCGAGTAGAAGGAGGCGAACAGCGCGTCGGTGGCAATCGACTTCACCGAGAGCACTGGAGCCCAGATGCGTGCGGCCACGACCGTGACCAAGAGCACCGCGATGCCAGCGGGCAAGAGGCGACGCACGCGATGTGCGTAGAACGTCGGAAGCGCGCGGATGCCGCCGTTGCTGGTCATCGTGACCAGTTGGCGAGTGATCAGGAAGCCCGAGATGACGAAGAAGACGTCGACGCCGATGTAGCCACCTGGGAATCCGAGGCCGGCGTGATAGATGACGACGAGCACGACGGCAATGGCGCGTAGACCCTCGATATCGGGGCGAAAGCGACGCGGAGTGGGTCGAACCTTGGCCGCGCGCGATGTCGCCCGACTGTTGACGGCAAGGGAATCGAGACCGCTGGCAGGTGATTGTTCGCGAGTATCGACGCGCATACTTGTCATCGTTTTTGTTGCCTCCCCGTAAACCGCCTCAGATGCAAACGTCAGAGTTCCCATGCTCGTGACGCATCTGAGGCGAGTTGTGGCGAATCGCTAAGTGCACCGGTTC
>JAOPXA010000187.1 GCA_025965395.1 Nocardioidaceae bacterium
CGTGGCATGGCGACGATCTTGCTCATCCACGGCGCGGCAACGACCTCATCGGTATGGGATCGGCTGCTGCCCTACCTGGACGACCACGACGTCACAGCGGTCGAGCGACCTCGCACCGGTGATCTCGTCGCCGAGGTGGAATGGCTTGCGCCCTATGCCGAGAATGCTTGGGTCGTGGGGGTCAGTGGTGGGGCCACGCTGGGGCTCGCGCTGGCCGCGTCGTCGGTCGTGATGGCCGGGGCGGTGCTCCATGAGCCCGCGGTGGGCAGCTTGTTGCCGGAGCTGCTGGCGCCGATGCGCGCGGCATTCGCCGCCGAGGGGACCCATGGCTTTGCCCGAGCGTTGTACGGGCCGACCTGGACGCCAGCCATGGCCGGAGGGTTTGGCGATGACGTCACCGCGCGGGAGCTAGCGATGTTCGGCGCGTTCGAGCCGGCGGCAGTGCGGCCTGGGCAGGGACGCGTCGTGGTGACGGTCAGCGCGGACTCTCCACCCATACGTCATCAATCGGTGGCCGCACTGGCGGACACGTGGGGATATGAAACGACCACCTTGCCGAACGGCGGCCACTTCGTGCAGCAGGACGCTCCGGCCGCGTTTGCCGACGCCATCCTCCACGTCCTCCGCTGAGAGTGACGTTTTGGCTGTCGGGCCACGGTGTGTCGCGATCCAAACGTCACTCTCAGCGGAGGAGGGGGTGGGTCAGCGGAGGAGGAACATGGTGCAGGTCTTGCCGGCAGTCTGGGGGAGTTCGCCCACTGCTTCATAGCCGCGGTTCACGTGGAAGGTCAGCGACGGGACGTTCGGGGGGATCGAGTTGACCTCGAGCGCTACGGGCCGCTTGTCCTCGATCGCGTCGTACAACAGGGACGCGACACCCCGACGCCGAAATTGCGCCGACACGACGACCCGGTCGAGGTAGCGGTAGTCGTCATAGCGTTCCTCGAACCACCGGTAGTTGGCCGAGTCGTATGCGGTGCCTGTCGCCAAGGTGATCACGAACCCAGCGATCTGACCGTCCTCGTCGGCCACGAGCGCGTGATCGGCGAGCTCGACGATCCAGGTGAGCCGGTCGAGATCGATGTCACCGACGCTCGCGAGCTCGCTTTGGTTGAGATCCAGCACGACAGGAAGGTCGGCCGTCTCCATGGCGCGAATCTTCATGAGACCTCGAACGGCAGGTGGGTCGCGGCTTCGCTCGCGGCCCACAGCGCAACAGCCAGGGCTTCGTCATGAGATGCCTTGCTCGAGCTGACGAGCACGGGGTTGCCGCGGGTCTGGCGCATTGAGGCGGGGCCGACGAACGCGCCGCCAGGAATCTCCAGATCAGTCGCTGCACGCAGCAGCGGCCATGCTCCTGCGTATGCGGGCTGCCCGATGATCTGGCTGATCTGGTGCATTCCCCGAGACGCGATGCTGAAGCCGCCGATCGATGCACCGCTCGCGGTCAGGTTGGTCGCGGCGTAGCCGGGATGGGCGGCGACGCTGACCGCACCCAGACCCGCGAGCTGGATGCGGCGGTTGAGCTCATACGCGAAGCTGAGGTTCGCCAGCTTGGACTCGCCGTATGAGCGCCAGCGCCGATAGCGTCGCGACGCTCCTTGAGGAGTCAGCGATGCGAGGTCCACCGTCTTGGCGAGCCCGTGTGCAACCGAGGACACCGTGACGACGCGCGCATCGCTCGCTTTGAGGAGCGGCCAGAGGTGAGCGGTCCACGCGAAGTGACCGAGGTGGTTGGTGCCGATCTGGAGCTCGAAGCCATCGACCGTCGTGCGCTCGGGCGGCACCATCACTCCGGCGTTGTTGATCATGATGTCGATGCGATCGAAGCCGTCGAGCACCGTTTGGGCGGCGGCCGCGACCTTGCTGAGATCGGCGAGATCGAGCGAGACGACGGAGACGCGCGCGTCGGGCGCTGCCTCGAGGATCCGTGCCACGGACGCATCCGCCTTCGTCGCGTCGCGCGCGGTGACGATCAGCTCGGAACCGTGCTTGGCCAGCTCGATTGCCGCGTTGATTCCGAGGCCGCCCGTCACACCGGTGATCACAGCGCGCTTGCCGGTGAGGTCGCCGATGTCGTCCGTGGTCCACGTCATGCATGCCAGCCTATGCGTGGGGGGTAAAGCCGACGAACGTTCGATGGCGCTGCCAGCGATGAAGGCACAACGGCAAACTGCGTGCGAGGATATGGACCGTACGGTCCATTAAAAGTTATTTCAAGACCCCTTGTTCCGGAATGCTCTGTCAACGGCAAATGCCTGGCATTTCAGCAATCACACGTAAATTTCCATGGCTCCTTGCTTTTTGGCGTCGAGTGCCATTAATGTGAGACCCACGACACACAGGCGCGTCGCTGGCCTGTCTCACAGAGGAGAACACCATGGACAACACGAACCCTGCTGTTGAAGCTCCCGCCGTTGACGAAGCAGAACTCGTCGTCGACGACTTGGTCGAGGATGTCTCGATCGACGGTATGTGCGGCGTCTACTGAGCCGCTGAAGTCCTATGACGACGATGACCATCGACCCGATGCTTGACGAACGGTGGACGTTGTCTCCGTCGGTGGCGCTGCGCCCAGAGCCGTTCGGGGCGATGGCTTATCACTTCGGCAATCGCAAGCTCACGTTCTTGAAGAAGCCTGAGCTTGTCGCGGTCGTACGTGCGTTGGGCGACTGCGACAACGTACGCGACGCGCTGGTGCGTGCCGGCGTGGCGGAGGCGCACTGGCCGACCTACCTCACCGCTCTGCGTGGTCTTGCGGCCACCGACATGCTCCGCCCTGTTGAAGTCCCCATCGAAGGGAACACCCCATGACCGTCATCGACACCGTTCGCACCCCTGTAGTCCGCCCCACGGGTGGGTCGTTGGTCGACCAGTTCGAGTTCGGCCTTGACGCGCCGATCTGCCTGACCTGGGAGCTGACGTATGCGTGCAACCTCGCGTGCGTGCACTGCTTGTCGTCGTCGGGCAAGCGCGATCCGCGTGAGCTCACGACCGAGCAGTGCGAAGCGGTTATCGATGAGCTGCAGCGGATGCAGGTCTTCTACGTCAACATCGGGGGCGGGGAGCCCACGATCCGTCCGGACTTCTGGCACCTGCTGCAGTACGCCGTGGACCACCAGGTCGGCGTGAAGTTCTCCACCAACGGTGTCCGCATCACACCCGAGCGAGCTCAGTTCCTGGCCTCGACCGACTACGTCGATGTCCAGATCTCGCTCGA
>JAOPXA010000188.1 GCA_025965395.1 Nocardioidaceae bacterium
GTATGTTCTAAGTGTAGTGATGGTCGGCTCACCCGACAAGGGGTTTCGGCAAATTTCCCAAGATTTTTCGCTACGGTTCCAACGAATTCCGTCCGGGCATACCTCTCCCATTGTCAGCCTCCCACAAGGGTCAGACAGAGCGAAAAAGAGCGCCGCTCTCCAGCCCCTGTGGGCGGGAGGGCGGCGCTCTTGGCGTCCCCTGCTGCTACTGCGCCTTGACGACGTACATTCCGTCTTTGACAGTTTCCGGGGCACCGAACGTGTAGTCGGACACGTCGCCAGGGTGGAAGTGGCTCTTGGCGCTGTAGTTGCCCGAGTACTGCGGGAACTGCGGATCATCTTGGCGGGGGACCGTCTCGAGTGCGGACTTGATCTTCTCGCCTGTGAGGGTTCCCTTGATCGATTTGACCGCGTTCTCCCAGATGCCGACGTAGTCCCACCCGGACGCATATGTCGATAGCGGCACTTCCAACGCTCCTTGGTCGTTGACTCGCTTGAAGAACTTCTCGAACTCCGGCCCACGGTCTGCCGGCTCGATGTAGGCACCGCTGGGCAGAATGGTTGCGTACAGATTCTTGAGCGCCTCGCCTTGTGCCAACTTCAGCAGAGGCTGGCTTGACGCGACGACTCCTACGAGGGTCGGGATGTCCTCGGTGGATGCCTTGAGGCGTCCGTCGATCAGGCTGGCTGCCTGAGTGCCAGCACCATCCATGACAATCCAGTCAGGGTTGAACTGCTTGGCCTTTTGGAAGGCTGGCGTGTAGTCGACTCCGTCCGAGGCAAAGCGGATGGTCGTGCTCTCGACATTCTTGCCCTCCAAAGCCAGTTTGAATGAACCAGCTGTGGCGTCACCGACCGCGTCGTTCGGAACGATGAGCGCAATTTTCTTCGGTGTCGACTGGGTGTAGATGTAGTCGATTCCCGCTTTCAGGATGCTGTTGGTGGTTACGGACTGAGAGACCGTGTAGGGGAATTTCGCAGGATCGTCCAGGAGTGGCGACGAGATGCTGTTGATCCCGACAACCTTGGCGCGTGCGAGAAGCGGGGCCGCCGCGAGTGCCTCATTGCTCGAGACGCCGGGAATGACGAGGTCAGGCTTCGTGCCGCTGGTCAGCTCTTTCTGTATGAGCGTCGCTCCTCGCGTCGGGTCGCTCTGGTTGTCCTTGACGGTCAACTCGACCTTGCGGCCGTTGATGCCGCCACTCGCGTTGATATCGGCGATCTTCGCCTCGATCCCTCGCTCAATCGCCTTGGCGGAAGGCGCTAGAAGACCCGTGATGCCACTGACGTAGACGACTTGCAACGGGTCTGAGGACGACCCTGATTTGTTATCGCTGCTCCCGCCACACGCGGCGGTCACGGCAAGAGCGCTAGCCGCGGGGAGTATGGATAGACGTTTCGTCGTCGTTCGTAAATTCACTGGTGCTCCAAGGCTGTGGACAATGGTGATCTGAGTCACAACTTAGGACGGATTTTTGGCAAGTGTCAATCGAGAACACCTCGCTTTTCGCCCCTTTTGGGCATGAAAATCACGCGATTTCCCTGCAATTGCAGCGTCGTTTCCAAGCGCAACTAAATTCTCAAAATGAGACAGATGAATCAGACAATGAGGCTGTATGAGGCCTCGCTCAGACCCACTTGTCGAGGCGGCGGTCAGCGATGAGCCAGCGATCGCCGACCTTCTTCAGCTTGTCGCGGTACGTGCCGACCGAAACTACCGACCACGGTACGTCTACGGCTGTACGGCCGTGGAGGATCCAGTTGGATGTAGCCGTCCCTTCGTCCCCGTCGAGCGTGAGCGCGACATTGGAGATGGAGTGGAACGTCAGGCGGGGGGTGGTCACCGCCCGGTCGATCATGGCCTGCATCTCCCCTATGCCGTGCATCTCGATGCCATCGGAAAGTGCCCAAATCGCGTCGGGGGTGAAGACGTCGTGAAGAAGATCGAGGTCTTTCTCATCGGCCGCATTGCAGTAGTTGGCAAAGGTGCGCAGCACGCTCGTGTAGTCGTCTCCAGCAGTTTCGCTCATCGTGTTACCTCCAGTTTGTCGAGCAGAGTGGGACCAAAATCAGGATTGCCAACTTCTCGCCTGCGACGCTCAACGAATACCCAACGGCCTGACTCACGCCGCAAGAACCAGCGGTTAGCGCCGCCGCCGATGACCAGGACCGTCGCTTCGGTCTGCAACAGCACGAACGTGTTGGCAACCGCGACAGCCTCATCTCCGTCGACCTTGATGATCAGGTTGTTGTCCATGAGGTGCACCGTTCGGCGGAAGACGCCCTCCTTCTTCGCGGTGTCGGGATCGCCGATGAACGCGGCGATCGCCTCCTTGCCCTCCCACCTCTGGGGTTCCACCCAGCCGCCGAGCGCAGTCACACCCATCGACAGGTCCATCACCGCGTCATTGGCCCACAGGTCGACGAAGTCGGCGTCCTCTCCGCCGTCGGCGAGGTGTCCGTACTTCGCGATGAGGTCGCGGATCTCGCGGTCGTCGTGGACTTCTTGCAGGGCGCGTTCGAGTCGTTCGACGCGCTCCTGAAGACCTTCGTCAGTGGTGGGCATGGTGTCTCCTTGGGCCGGTGGCATTCCAGCGAAACGTACTCTGCACGCTGAGGGATGTCCACAAAATTGGGACAATCGTTGCAGATTTCTATGAGGTGCGTCACTCTCTGTTGTAGCCTCGGTTCGTTCGAGACACGCCCTCCACAGATTGGCCGACATGAGCAACCGCAAGATCGTCCTCGCCCGCCGACCCCACGGGATCCCTGTGCTGGAGGACTTTCGTGTCGAAGAGACGCCCGTGCCCGAACCCGGGCCGGGCGAGGTCGTCGTACGCCACACGCATCTTGGTCTCGCGCCGCGCGCGCGGATCCAGATGTCAGACGAGGGGGCTGCGGCGAGTGATCGGATGGAGCTTGGCGGGGTTATCCACTGTGCGATCGCCGGCGAGGTAGTCGCGTCGAACAATCCGGCCTTCGTCGTCGGCACCAAGGTCGCCTCGGTCTTGGGCGGCTGGCAGACCTACTCGGTCTCCGACGGGGCGATGCTGAACCCGATCGACACGTCGGTGGCACCGCCATCGGTCTGGATGGGCAACCTCGGCATCAGTGGCTTCACCGCCTGGGTCGGACTCAGGGAGATCGGCAAGCCACAACCGGGCGAAACGATCGTCGTCTCCTCTGCGGCTGGCGCTGTCGGGCTTGTCGCCTCGCAGATCGCGGCGCTGAGGGGTGCACGCGTCGTGGGCATCGCTGGCGGCGCAGAAAAGTGCCGCTACGTCGAGACGCATTTCGGCGCTGACGTATGCGTCGACTACCACGCGCCCGACTTCCTCGAACAGCTCGCTGCGGCCTGTCCGGACGGCATCGACATCTACTTCGACAACGTCGGCGGCGCGGTGAGGGATGCGACGTGGCCCTTGATGAACAAGTTCGGCCGCGTCATCGTCTGTGGGCAAATCTCGCAGTATGTGCGCAAGGACCTCGAGTCCGGCCCCGACTGGTATCCGCTTTTGACGAAGTCTCTCCTCGTCCAAGGCTTGTCGTTCGCGGCCTTCCTGCACCTGCAGGACGAGTTCATTGCGGAGGCCGGCGCGTGGACCACCAGTGGAAAACTCGTCTCGCTCGA
>JAOPXA010000224.1 GCA_025965395.1 Nocardioidaceae bacterium
GAGGGATACACGGCGGCTTTGCCAGGCCAGCGACGTACGTGGTTGCCGATGAACTCCGCCATGATCGTGACGGTGCCTCTGCCCGACGACGTGTGGGACTCGATCGGCTGGCGAGGAGCCGAGCTCCTCGGCGACAACGCCAACGCCTACTGCTATGCCCAGCGCACCGCCGACGGCCGCATCGCGCTGGGTGGTCGCGGCATCCCCTACCGCTTTGGATCCCGCACCGACGTCGACGGCCAGACCCAGGACTGGACCATCGACTCGCTGACCCAGATCCTGCACGGGATGTTCCCCGCGACGCGGCGAGCCCGCATCGAGAACGCCTGGTGTGGCGTCCTCGGCGTGCCACGCGACTGGTGTGCAAGTGTGACCTTTGATCCGACCGCGGGGCTCGGCTGGGCTGGCGGGTATGTCGGCAGCGGCCTCACGACGACGAACCTTGCTGGCCGCACCTTGGCCGACCTGGTGCTGGGCCGAGACTCCGATCTCGCACGTCTGCCGTGGGTCAACCGGGCGATCCGGAAGTGGGAGCCTGAGCCATTCCGCTGGCTTGGCGTGCGCGCGATGTATGGGCTCTACCGAGAGGCAGATCGACGCGAGGACAAGGGCTTGGCGCGACCAAGTCGACTGGCGCGGATCGGCGACCGCCTCACGGGTCGCTAGTTCTTCGTCAATGCGAATGCTTGGCGGTCCTCGATACGTAGTGCTGAGCGGACGCGCGAGGTCTGGTACCTTTCATTTCGATTCATTTCGATCAATTTTGTCTCCACAGAATGAGGTGACTTCCACGCTATGACCACCGAACATGCAGTCGGGGACCGGTTGGCCATGAGCATCGGCGTCGTGACCGAGTCGAGTCCCGGAGAGACGCGCGTCGCCGCGACTCCCGAGACCGTCGGCAAGCTGATTGGCCTTGGTTACACCGTGTCTGTCGAGTCAGGCGCTGGAGAAAAGTCGAGCTTCACCGACCAGTCGTACGTCGATGCGGGTGCCACGATTGGCGCAACCGCCGACGTCTGGCAGAGCAACATTGTCTTCAAGGTCAACGCGCCGAGCACGTCGGAGATCGCCCTCCTGGCTGACGGCGCCACGCTGATCAGCCTTATCAGCCCGGCCCTCAACCCGGACCTCGTGACGGCGCTGTCGCAGCGACCGATCACGGTGCTCGCGATGGACGCCGTGCCGCGCATCTCGCGCGCCCAGTCGATGGATGTGCTGAGCTCGATGGCCAACATCGCGGGTTATCGCGCGATCGTCGAGGCTGCCAACGTGTTCGGGCGGTTCTTCACCGGTCAGATCACCGCCGCGGGCAAGGTCCCGCCGGCCAAGGTGCTTGTCGCCGGCGTCGGCGTGGCAGGCCTTGCCGCGATCGGCACCGCCAACAGCATGGGCGCGATCGTCCGCGCCACCGATCCTCGTGCTGAGGTTGCCGACCAGGTCGCCTCGCTGGGTGGCCAGTACATACCCGTCGACGTCGAGACCGAGCAGTCCACTGACGGCTACGCCAAGGCGACGTCTGAGGCATACGATCGCCGGGCCGCCGAGATCTACTCCGAACAAGCGGCCGACGTCGACATCATCATCACGACCGCATTGATCCCGGGGCGCGCCGCTCCGGTGCTGATCACCGCGGCCGACGTCGCCAGCATGAAGTCAGGCAGCGTCATCGTCGACATGGCCGCCTCCAACGGCGGCAACGTCGTCGGCTCGGTCGCTGGCCAAGCGGTCGTCACGCCCAACGGCGTCACGATCATCGGCTACACCGACCTTGCGGGTCGCCTCCCCACGCAGGCTTCGCAGCTGTATGGCACCAACCTCGTCAACTTGATGAAGCTGCTCACGCCGGGCAAGGATGGCCAGGTGGTCCTCGACTTCGAGGACGTCGTCCAGCGCACCATCACGGTCGTCAAGGATGGCGAGACGATGTGGCCACCGCCGCCTGTCCAAGTCTCTGCGGCGCCTGCCGCTGCGGCCGCGCCCGTTGCTGCTCCCGTCGCCAAGGCGCCCATGCCGGCTGCGACCAAACTGGCGATCCTCGCGGGCGGCATCCTGGCCTTCTTCCTGGTCAACGCGTTCGCGCCGGAGCCATTGCCTGAGCACTTCACCGTGCTGATGCTGGCGATCGTCATCGGCTACTACGTGATCGGCAAGGTGCACCACGCACTTCATACGCCGCTCATGTCGGTGACCAACGCGATCTCGGGCATCATCGTCGTCGGCGCCATGCTCCAGATCGGCATCGATGGTGATGCTGACAACGCCGGCGTCATCCGGGCCCTCGCGTTCGTCGCGATCCTCCTCGCCAGCATCAACGTCTTCGGCGGATTCGCCGTCACCCGTCGCATGCTCAGCATGTTCTCGAAATAACAGAGTCTCGAAGGGCTGAGCACTAATGGATTCCCAGAGCATCGCCACAGCCGCGTACATCGTCGCGTCGCTACTGTTCATCTTGTCCCTCGCGGGCCTGTCCAAGCACGAGTCAGCCTCACAGGGCGTCCTGTTCGGCATCTCCGGTATGACGATCGCCCTCGTGGCGACCTTCGTGCTGGTCGCCGATCTCGCCGACGGTACGGCGGTCGTGCTGCTGGTCGTCGCCGTCGCGATCGGTGCGTCGATCGGTCTGTGGCGCGCGCGCGTGGTCGAGATGACCGGTATGCCCGAGCTCATCGCTCTGTTGCACTCGTTCGTGGGTCTGGCTGCCGTGCTCGTCGGCTGGAACGGCTACCTCGAGCACAAGCCCTTCGCGCTGGACTCGCTGGAGAACATCCACAACGCTGAGGTGTTCGTCGGCGTCTTCATCGGCGCCGTCACGTTCACGGGCTCGATCGTCGCCTACCTCAAGCTGTCGGCGCGCATCAAGTCCAACCCGCTCATGCTGCCGGGCAAGAACTTCATCAACATCGGCGCTTTGGCGCTTTTCGTTGCGCTGACGATCTGGTTCGTCGCGTCGCCGTCGCTCGCCCTGCTGATCGCCGTGACCATCGTGGCGCTCGCGCTCGGCTGGCACTTGGTGGCCTCCATCGGTGGCGGCGACATGCCCGTCGTCGTGTCGATGCTCAATAGCTACTCCGGTTGGGCTGCAGCAGCGTCGGGCTTCCTCCTCGACAACAACGCGTTGATCGTGACCGGTGCGCTGGTGGGCTCGTCGGGTGCGTACCTCTCGTACATCATGTGCCAGGCGATGAACCGCTCGTTCATCTCCGTCATCGCGGGTGGCTTCGGCATCGAGGCCGGGCCAGCCGAGGACAAGGACTACGGCGAGCACCGCGAGATCACTGCCGCCGACACCGCCGAGCTCCTCAAGGAAGCCTCGTCCGTCATCATCACGCCGGGCTACGGCATGGCTGTTGCCCAGGCGCAGTACCCGGTCGCCGATCTCGTGCGCAAGCTGCGTGACCGCGGCATCGACGTGAAGTTCGGCATCCACCCGGTCGCTGGACGTCTGCCCGGACACATGAACGTGCTCCTCGCCGAGGCCAAGGTGCCCTACGACATCGTGCTCGAGATGGATGAGATCAACGACGACTTCGCGAACACATCCGTCGTGCTCGTGATCGGCGCCAATGACACGGTCAACCCTGCCGCCATGGACGACCCGACCAGCCCCATCGCGGGTATGCCGGTGCTCCGGGTCTGGGAAGCGCACGACGTCATCATCTTCAAGCGGTCGATGGCTACGGGTTATGCCGGCGTCCAGAACCCGTTGTTCTTCAAGGAGAACAGCCAGATGCTCTTCGGCGACGCGAAGGACCGCGTCGAGGACATTCTTCGCGCGCTGTAGACAGCTACGCCACCGCCCTATCCGCGCAAACGGGGTTGTCTGATTGACGAAATGTCAACGTCTGCCCAGCTGAGAAAAGTTACGGCTGGTAAGGCGAAGCGACGACCGTCTTTGCTCGCAGCGCGATTTCGTACGCGCCGTTCGAAGGGGCCGCGTCGCGAGTGCCTCACACCCACCTCGGGTTGTTGACTCATCCCATGGGTTTCAACCCATTGGATGAGTCGCTGTCCCATGGCCTCATGGGAATCCGACGGGGTCAGGGGAGGGGAAGTGGTGGTACCCCCAACGGGATTCGAACCCGTGCTACCGCCGTGAAAGGGCGGCGTCCTAGGCCGCTAGACGATGGGGGCCGGACAACCTGTAAATCATAAGGCGTAGCAGGTCTGCCGCCCAAACCGGGCTGGCGCCATCGGAATGAGACGAGGCCCTCGCACCTGCGCAGAAGCGCTGGGCGAAGGCCTCGATGTCGCGAGTCCGATCCGCGCTGCCGTTCGAAGTCGCACAGGTCGGGGAATCTGCGTGACCAGCGGTGGATCTCCCTCGCACGTCCCAACGTACGCCCGCTCGCACGCGATGCGCCTGAGAAGACGGTAGGAGTTCGGTAAGAACGACGCGGTCGGGCAGACTGGGCTCATGATCGAGATGGGGGAGGACCGGTTCTTCGAGCTGGTCTCGGCCGCGTTCGACGCGATCCCCGATGCCCTCACCGATCAGATCGACAACGTCGTGCTGCTCGTCGAGGAGAACGCTCCAGCGGACGAGCCCGACCTGCTTGGCCTCTACGACGGCATCCCTCTCACTGAGCGCGACACGGGCTACGGCGGCGTGCTGCCCGATCGGATCTTCATCTACCGACGCCCGACGCTCGAGATCTGCGAGACCGAGGAGGACGTCATCCGCGAGGTCACGATCACGGTGGTGCACGAGATTGCGCATCACTTCGGCATCGAGGATGCCCGCCTGCACGAGCTTGGCTATGCCTAGTTTCGACATCCGACGCGCTGACGGACGGTATGTGACTCGCGTCGAGGGCATGGAGACGCTCCACAGCTTTTCGTACGGTGACCACTACGACCCCGACAACGTAGGTTTCGGTTTCTTGCGCGCTATCAACGAGGAGGTCATCGCTCCCGGCGCGGGCTATCACCCGCACCGCCACGAGGACGTCGAGATCGTCACGTGGGTGCTTGACGGCCTCCTCGCGCACGAGGACACCGCGGGCCAGTCAGGCGTCGTGCCTGGCGGCGTGGCCCAGCGGCTGTCCGCGGGCACCGGGGTGTCCCACGGCGAGCGCA
>JAOPXA010000250.1 GCA_025965395.1 Nocardioidaceae bacterium
CGAGGCCAAGACGACCTTCGGTCGCATCGGCGTGAAGGTCTGGATCTACAACGGCGAGCTGACCAACCGCGAGCTCGCTCGCGAGCAGGCGAACCAGAAGCCGCAGCGCGAGCGTCGGGGTCCCCGTCGTGACGCACCAGTGGAGGCGTAAACCATGCTCATTCCCCGTCGAGTCAAGCACCGCAAGCAGCACCACCCGAAGCGCACGGGCCAGGCCACCGGTGGCACCAAGGTGTCGTTCGGTGAGTACGGCATCCAGGCCCTGACGCCCGCTTACGTGACCAACCGTCAGATCGAGTCCGCTCGTATCGCCATGACGCGTCACATCAAGCGTGGTGGGAAGGTGTGGATCAACATCTACCCCGACCGCCCGCTCACCAAGAAGCCCGCCGAGACCCGCATGGGTTCCGGTAAGGGTTCCCCCGAATGGTGGATCGCCAACGTCAAGCCAGGTCGCGTGCTCTTCGAGCTCGGCGGCGTCAGCGAGACGATCGCCCGCGAGGCTCTGACTCGCGCCATTCACAAGCTGCCCCTCAAGGCACGCATCATCAAGCGCGAGGAGGGCGACGCATAATGGCGATCGGTTCCAAGGAGCTCGCGGCAGACGAGCTCGACACATTCGAAAACGAGCGCCTCGTCGAGGAGCTCAAGAAGGCCAAGGAAGAGCTGTTCAACCTGCGCTTCCAGTCGGCCACCGGACAGCTCGAGAGCCACGGCCGCCTGCGCGCCGTGAAGCGCGACATCGCCCGGATCTACACGGTCGTCCGCGAGCGCGAGCTGGGCATCCGCCCGACTCCCGCCCCCGTCGAGGCGGCAGTGAAGGCTGAGAAGCCGAAGAAGAAGGCCAAGGCGGATGTCGACACCGACGCCGTCGCGGCCGCCGACGCGTCCGGCACCGACGACACCACTGACAAGAAAGAGGAGGCGAAGTAATGGCAACGGCTAGCGAGAGCACCTCCGCCCAGCACTCCGCTCACGACGTCAAGGATGCGACGGCCCGCGGTTACCGCAAGTCCCGTCGTGGCTACGTCACCAGCGACAAGATGGACAAGACGATCGTCGTCGAGGTCGAGGACCGCGTCAAGCACCCCCTCTACGGCAAGGTCATCCGCCGCACGTCCAAGGTCAAGGTCCACGACGAGACCAACTCCGCCGGCATCGGCGACTCGGTTCTCATCAGTGAGACCCGTCCGCTGAGCGCCACGAAGCGCTGGCGCCTCGTCGAGATCCTCGAGAAGGCCAAGTAAGCCCCGCGCTTACTTGAGAAAAAGGCAAACAGATGCTTCAGCAGGAATCACGACTCAAGGTCGCCGACAACACCGGCGCCAAGATGCTGCTCACCATTCGCGTCCTCGGCGGCTCCGGCCGCCGCTACGCCGGTCTCGGCGACGTCATCGTCGCGACCGTCAAGGACGCCATCCCCGGTGGCAACGTCAAGAAGGGTGACGTCGTCAAGGCCGTCATCGTTCGTACCAAGAAGGAGACCCGTCGTCCGGACGGCTCCTACATCAAGTTCGACGAGAACGCCGCCGTCATCCTGAAGGCAGACGGGGACCCCCGCGGTACCCGCATCTTCGGACCGGTCGGTCGTGAGCTTCGCGACAAGAAGTTCATGAAGATCATCTCGCTCGCCCCGGAGGTGCTGTAACCATGGCCAACATCAAGAAGGGTGACCTCGTTCAGGTCATCAGTGGCGCGACCCAGGAGCGCGGGGGAGACCGCGGTCGCCAGGGCCGTGTCCTCGAGGTGCTCGTCGAGCGCAGCCGCGTGATCGTGGAGGGTGTCAACTTCGTCACCAAGCACGTGCGCGTCGGCCAGACGCAGCGCGGCACGAAGACGGGCGGTGTCGAGAAGGTCGAGGCACCGATCCACGTCTCCAACGTCGCGCTCGTCGACCCGAAGACCAAGAAGCCGACCCGCGTCGGCTTCCGCCAGGAGGTCGTAGTCAAGGACGGCGTCTCGAAGACGGTCCGCATCCGCTACGCCAAGAAGTCCGGTGAGGACCTGTAATGACTGACACCGCAACTGCCGCGCCGGTTGGCAAGATCCAGCCGCGCCTCAAGCAGAAGTACAAGAACGAGATCTCCGCGCAGCTGCTCGCTGACTTCGGCTTCACGAACGTGCACCAGGTGCCCGGACTCGTGAAGATCGTCGTCAACACGGGTGTCGGCGAGGCGGCCCGCGACGGCAAGATCATCGATGGGGCCGTGAAAGACCTCACCGCGATCACCGGCCAGAAGCCGCAGGTCACGAACGCCCGCAAGTCCATCGCGCAGTTCAAGCTCCGCGAGGGCCAGCCGATCGGCGCTCACGTCACACTCCGTGGCGACCGTGCGTGGGAGTTCCTCGACCGTCTCCTGTCGCTCGCGCTGCCCCGCATCCGCGACTTCCGCGGTCTGTCGGACAAGCAGTTCGACGGTCGCGGCAACTACACCTTCGGCCTCACGGAGCAGTCCATGTTCCACGAGATCGACCAGGACAAGATCGACCGTGTCCGTGGTTTCGACATCACTGTCGTGACCACCGCGAAGAACGACGACGAGGGTCGCGCGCTGCTCAAGGCGCTCGGCTTCCCGTTCCGTACCGCGGAGAACACCCCGTAACACCGCACCATCCAGTAACAATCAGGCACCACCTATCGACCAGGTCGGCATCCGTGTAACGGGTGCCGAAACCGGGCGAGACAGGAAATACCGCTATGACAATGACAGATCCGGTCGCAGACCTGCTGACCAGACTGCGCAACGCAAACTCGGCGTACCACGAGACCGTGTCGCTCCCGAGCAGCAACCTCAAGTCCCACATCGCGGAGATCCTCAAAAAAGAGGGTTACATCTCCGGATGGAAGGTCGAGGACGCTCGCGTTGGCAAGACCCTGACCATCGACCTCAAGTACGGCCCGAACCGCGAGCGCTCCATTGCGGGCATCAAGCGCGTCTCGAAGCCGGGACTGCGCGTCTACGCGAAGTCCACCGAGATCCCGAACGTCCTCGGCGGCCTCGGCGTCGCCATTCTCTCGACCTCCTCCGGCCTCCTCACGGACCGCCAGGCAACCTCGAAGGGCGTGGGTGGGGAAGTCCTCGCCTACGTGTGGTGATCGCAGATGTCACGTATTGGACGACTCCCCATTCCGATCCCCGCTGGGGTCGACGTCACGGTTAGCGGCTCTGCCGTCACCGTCAAGGGCCCGAAGGGCGAGCTCAAGCTCACCGTGAAGAACCCCATCGAGGTCGTGGTCGAAGACGGCCAGCTCCTGGTCACCCGTCCGGACGACGAGCGCGCCTCGCGTTCGCTCCACGGCCTGACCCGCACGCTCATCGCCAACCAGATCACCGGCGTCACCGCCGGCTACTCCAAGGGCCTTGAGATCGTCGGAACCGGTTACCGCGTGCTCGCGAAGGGCGAGAACCTCGAGTTCGCGCTCGGCTTCTCGCACTCGATCACCGTCGAACCCCCGGCCGGCATCTCGTTCGCCGTCGAGGGCAACAACAAGCTGACGGTGCACGGCATCGACAAGCAGGCGGTCGGAGAAGTCGCCGCCAACATCCGCAAGTTGCGCAAGCCGGAACCCTACAAGGGCAAGGGCGTTCGTTACGCAGGCTAAGTAGTCCGCCTCAAGGCCGGAAAGAGTGGTAAGTGATCATGGCTCTCGGAACCAGAGGTAAGAGC
>JAOPXA010000259.1 GCA_025965395.1 Nocardioidaceae bacterium
GAACCGCCCGATGTCGTACTGGGCCTCCTGGGTCGACCCACCGACGTGCGGCGTGAGGATGACGTTGCGAAGCCCCCGCAGCTCGGACTCGAACGCATCGCCTTGACGCTTCGGCTCGATCGGAAAGACGTCGATCGCCGCACCGGCGATATGACCCGACAGGATGTGCTTGCGCAACGCTGCCGTGTCGACGGCGATGCCGCGCGAAAGGTTGAGGAAGAGTGAGCGATCCTTCATCAGGGTCATCTCGTCGGCGCCGAAAAGGCCGGCATTGCCTGGTCGCCCGTCGACATGCAGCGTCACGACATCGGAGATCTCGAGCAGCTCCTCGAGAGTCGAGCAGCGGGTCGCGTTGCCCAGCGCCAGCTTGTCGTCAATGTCGAAGAAGTAGACCTGCAGGCCAAGTGCTTCGGCAATCACGGACAGCTGGCTGCCGATGTTGCCGTAACCGATGATGCCGAGCTTGCGACCGCGGATCTCGTGGCTTCCGGCGGCCGATTTGTTCCAGACACCAGCGTGCATGTCAGTGTTCTTCTCGTGCAGACGCCGAGCCAACGAGATGATCTCGGCGATGGCGAGCTCGACGACGCTCCGAGTGTTGGAGTACGGCGCATTGAAGACGGCCACACCGCGACGCGTTGCCGCCGACAGGTCGATCTGATTCGTCCCGATGCAGAAGGCGCCGATGGCCAGCAGGTCGGGAGCCGCGTCGAGGACGCGGTCGGTGATGTAGGTCGTGGAGCGGATGCCGAGAAGATGAACGCCCTTGATGCGTTCGATCAATTCGTCCTCGTCGAGGGCGCCGTCCATGGTCTCGACCTGGTAGCCCTTGCTCCGCAAGAACTCCGTGCCGTTGCTATGGATGTTCTCGAGCAGGAGTACGCGGACGTCTTCGTCTTCCAGGCGAGCGCTGGGAAAATTCGCGTTGTGCGTCATCGTCGTCATTGTTGTCACGGTTTTGCCTCCAGTCAGCAAAGTGCGGCCGACTTGAGGGCCCAGGCGTACGGTCCCGCTGTCTTGGTTGATCGATCGCTCCCTGGTGGTCACCCACCTAAACGCCAGTCGCAATCGTTGTCACCAGTGTACGGCTCTGACCTACCCCTTGACCAAACTCATGATGCCTTCCAGCGTTCCTGGAGGCGGCGGAGTATCAAGATTCTGCAGCCGCACCTGGCCCACCGACACCATCTTGCCGTCGGCGTTCCTCGTCTCGACCCGCCATAACTGACCCGTCCGACCGCGGTGCACCGGGAGCGCCGTGCTGGTCATGCGCTCGCCGGGCAGCGTGCGGCCAAGGAAGTCGGTCGTGTTGTTGACCCCGACGACCCCACCCTTCTCGCCAAACCAGACCTGACCCGCCACGCTCGCCGCAGTCTCGTGCATCGAGCAGTAGACGCCCCCATGCACGATGCCGAAGGGTTGCAGGTGCCGCTCGTCTGCGGTCCAGGACAGAACGACGCGATCGGGGGTCACTTCCGCGAACGCGATGCCGAGAAGATCGCCGAGGCCCGTGAATTGACTCATACCTAGAATCTAGGCGGCGATTTGAAACACATACCGCCAGGGGGTACACAAAGGGTATGAGTCAACGCCGAGTCAACGCCGCCATTGCGCTTGTGGCGGCTATCGTGTTGACCGCCTGCGGCTCCAGCGATCAACCGTCAGCGTCACCTGCCCACAACGCCGTTGACGTCAGCTTTGCCCAGCAGATGATTGCCCACCATCGCAATGCGCTCGCGATGGTAGAACTCACCTCCGGACGCGACCTGTCGCCCGGTGTGACGTCCCTCGCGGCCGACATCAGGTCCGACCAGACTCCTGAGATCGTCACCCTGTCAGCGCTTCTCACGTCGTGGGGGGCTGACGTCCCGAGCAGTGCGGCGGGCATGGACGACATGGACGATTCCATGGGCATGGCCGGGCCCGCAGATCTCGCCGCGCTCACGACGGCATCGAAGGACGAGTTCGAGGCGCTGTGGATTGCCACCATGTCTCAGCATCACGAAGGCGCGGTCTCGATGTCAGAGGAGGAGTTGGCCGACGGCCGCAGCGCAGCGGCCAAGAAGTTGGCCCACTCCATCATCCAATCCCAGGAAGCACAGATCTCCCAGATGGACGGACTTCTCGACCCCTGAAATGGCGGAAACCCGGCCGAGTGTGCCTGGGGGATGCTTCCGAAGAAGCGACACATCGACCGGGTTTCAGTAGCGAGAAGTGCGGGGTGTCACTTCTTTGCTTCGCAATACCTATTGTGCCCCACCTCGACAGGCCTCGGGCGCCTTGCTGGGGTGAATTGGAATCGCTTTTGGGGTGAAATGGACTTTCGGTGGTGATTATGTCGATCGCGGCATTCTCGGAATGGCTCAGCGAACGCGGTTGTTGTGCCCACCATGGCAACTCTCGCGGTGACCGGCAGCACGGGCACGATCGGTGGGCTCGTAGCCCGAGAGCTCGCGGGCTCCGGTGTGGCGACTCGCCTCATCGTCCGCGACACCACCCGTGCGCCCGATCTTCCTCAGGCCGATGTGGTCCAAGCGACCTACGGCGATCGCGACGCCTCTCTGCGCGCACTCGCGGGCGTCGAGGTGCTCTTCATGGTGTCGGCCGGAGAGTCGTCAGACCGCAGAGCCGAGCACCGTAGGTTCATCGATGCCTCGGTCGCCGCCGGCGTTACACACCTGGTCTACCTCTCGTTCAGCGGTGCCAGCGAGACCGCCCGTTTCACGCTGGCCCGCGATCACGCGGTGACCGAGGACCACATTCGCGCATCGGGGATCGACTACACCTTCCTGCGCGACAACTTCTACACCGAGATGTTCCCCCTCATGGCCGGGGAGGATGGCGTCATTCGTGGTCCAGCGCGTGACGGGCGCGTGGCTGCCGTGTCCCAGCGGGACGTGGGTGCGGTGGCCGCACGCGTCCTTGCGGAGCCCGCCTCCCACCGCAACGCGACCTACGAGCTGACCGGGCCCGAGGCATTGACGCTCGACGAGATCGCGCAAGCCCTCACCGACGAGACAGGGAAGCCCTACCGCTTCTATGACGAGACGCTTGACGAAGCTCGCGCGAGCAGGGCGCCCTACGGCGCACCCGATTGGCAGGTCGAGGCATGGATCAGCACCTACACGGCCATTGCTGACGGTGAGCTCGATGCGGTCAGCGACGACGTCCCTCGGCTCCTCGGGCGACCGGGTCGCGGATTTCACGATGTGTTCGCGGGCAGGTGAGCATACGATCGTAGGCATGACGGAACCTTTGCTTCTCACGGTCAGTGGCACGGTCACGTTTCTCGAGCGCATCGCTGTGCCTCCGGGCGCGATCGTCACCGTCAGGCTGGTCGCAGAGGACGGCGACGTGCTCGCCGCGAGCGCGTTCGAGGCCCCCGGCGTGCCCACGGCTTTCAGCCTCGTCGTCGACCCTGCGCTCGTCACCGACCCGAGCAGCCTTCAGATCTGGGCCACCCTCACGTCCTCCGTCGGCGTGTGGGGCACGCTCGAGCTGGCCCCCGTTGTCGAGGGCACGGCCGACGTGATCGTCCGCCGGATAGACGTGTCGTGATCGAAGCCGCCGACCAAGAACCCGTCGTACCGCGGATCGCGCGGCTCCTCGCGCCCTACCGCTCCAAGCTCATCCTCGTCGCCGTGGCCGTCGTGGCCGCAGCAACGCTGACATCGGTCGTGCCGTTCCTGACCCGAGCGGTTTTCGACAAGGCGCTCTTCCCGCCTGGCGGTGGAGACCCGAACTTTCACCTGCTCGGCTGGTTAGCCGCCGGGATGATTGCCATT
>JAOPXA010000325.1 GCA_025965395.1 Nocardioidaceae bacterium
GGTGGTGCCCAGACAGAGGGGCACGGCGTTGACGTCGCCGAACTGCTTGAACAACACGGCCTAGCCCACCATGACGGGCATGGCGGCGACGGGGCCGATGTCTCCGAGCCCGAGGACGGCAGTGCCGTCCGTGATGACAGCGACCGTGTTGGAGATCCAGGTGTAGTCGTGAGCCACCGACGGGTCGAGGGCAATGGCCTCGGACACTTTGGCGACGCCCGGCGTGTAGGCGAGGGCGAGATCATCGGCATCGCGCAGCGGCGCAACGCCCGTGACCTGAAGCTTGCCGCCCTTGTGAAGCGCGAAAACGGCGTCCACATCGAAACGGGGCTCGGCAAGCGGTTCTTCGGGACTCTGTGAGGTCATTTCATCTGCATAACTTTGGGCAACCATGGGGAATTCCTTCTACAGCCATATCGGCAGTCGTCAGTGTCAAATCTGGATGTGCAGATTCACCGGTCTGGCTGCTGCGTACCTATGTCATGGGGGATGGCCCGAGGATCAGTCTCTCACACGTCTTCTGCTTCCAGCAGGGCCTGGGTCGTCGAGGGCGCGAGCAGCGCGACCAGCACCACGAGCGCCGGCCCAGCGAGCGCGACGGGGATCCACCAGTGGTCATTGCCGCGCACGCCCCACGCGAGGCCGAGTTGCACCAGTTGGGCGAACACCAAAGGGCCGCGTGCCCCTATGTTGAGCTTGAGTAGCTGACGGGCAGCCACCAAAAGCATGATTCCGTAGCCGAGAAGCAACAGCGAGACGCCAATTCCGGAGGCGACACGGCCTGCGTCCAGCGAAAACAGGTCGAGTCCGGCAAGGACCACGAAGATCGCCCCCTCAGCAGCCACAATCCCTGCGGCGACGAGCAAAAAGCGCCTGACCTGGGGCGATACGGGTGTCGAATCGGCTGATTGGTTCATACGTCAAGGTTACGGACATGTGACGAACTCGACAAAGGACCGACCACCTCAAACCCTTGAAAGGTGACACTTTTCCTGTGACGATGGTTACTGCTGCTTCTGGTCGGGCCCGATCGGCACGTCCACGAAGAACAAGAAAATCACTTGGAAAGGAAGCCGCCATGGACTGGCGTCACCGCTCTGCGTGCCTCGACGAGGATCCAGAGCTCTTCTTTCCCATCGGCAACACCGGCCCGGCAATTCTTCAGATCGAAGAAGCCAAGGTCGTGTGCCGTCGCTGTGATGTGCGGGATCAGTGCCTCACATGGGCACTTGAATCCGGACAAGATCACGGCGTATGGGGAGGCTTGAGCGAAGACGAACGTCGCACGCTGAAGCGTCGTAACGCACGGGCGCGCATTCGCACCGCCTGACTTCGTTTCGATAAGCCCCGTGTCCCCGCAAGTTGGGCACGGGGCTTTTGCTTGTCCTGAGCCTGTCGAAGGGCTTGTCCTGAGCCGCTCGCCTCGCGTCTATCCCATGAGGCCATGGGATAGCGACGCATCTCATGGGTTGCAACCCATGAGGTGGGTCAAGGACCCGTGATGCGTGGGCGGTATGAATGCGTGCCCGCCTCACGACAGGGTGAGGGAGATCTCCACCGCCGTGCCCCGCGCGCGGGGGTTAGCCATGAACTCCAGGGTCCCGCCGAGCTCCGACTCCACAAGCGTCGACACGATCGAGAGCCCCAGGCTCGAAGCGGGGTCGAAAGTCTCTGGCAGACCCACCCCGTTGTCGCTCACCCGCATCCGCAGCAGTCCCCGGATCCGATTGACCGCGACCGTGATCTGCCCGCCAGCCTCGCCAAACGCGTGCTCGGCGGCGTTCTGGATCAGCTCGGTCAACACCATCGACAGCGGAGTGGCGACGTCGCCCGAGATCAGCCCGAAGGTGCCCGCCCGCTCATACGTGATGGCGCGGCCAGCCGACGACACCTCCAAAACCGTCGCGAGCAACCGGTCGGCGATCTCGTCGAACTCGACCATCTCGTCGAAGGACTGGCTGAGCGTTTCGTGCACGAGCGCGATCGATCCGACCCGCCGCACCGCTTCGTCGAGCGCCGCCTTTGCCTCCGGGATGTCCATCCGCCGCCCCTGAAGCCGGAGCAACGCCGCCACCGTCTGGAGGTTGTTCTTGACGCGGTGATGAATCTCGCGAATCGTCGCCTCTTTGCTCACTAGCTGCCGCTCGCGAAGCCTGAGCTCGGTCACATCGCGCAACAGGATCACGGTGCCCAGGGGTTTGCCGTTCGCTCGGAGCGGGAAAGCACGCAGGATCAAGGAGGCGCGATCGTTTTCCAGCTCGGCCTCCTGCATCGCCATCCCTGCGACGATCGAGGTCACCGTTGTGTCGACCGGTCGCCCTGAGGGACGCACGACCGATGCAGTGACCTCTTCGAGAACGGCCCCGACCAGGTCTGCCTCAAATCCCAGCCGTCGGTATGCGCTCATCGCGTTGGGGCTCGCATAGACCACGGCCCCGACGTCATTCGTACGGATGAAGCCGTCTCCCACGCGAAGCGAGTCGGCCAGCTCCGAGCGATCCCCGGCGAGGGGAAAGCTACCGTCGCAGATCATCGCAGCGAGCTCGGCCGAGGCTTCGAGGTATGCCGACTCCAGTCGGCTCGGCGTGCGTAAGCCCAGCAGGTTCGTCCGACGCGCGACCACCGCGATGACGTTGGCCCCTCGACGCACCGGGATGGCTTCGACACGTACGGGCACGTCATCGGTGATCTCCGGCTCGTCTTCCTGGATCAGGCGTCCTGACGTCGATGCCAGGTCGAGGGCCGAGTCTGGGCGCCCGGGCAGGAAATCACCGACGATGTCATCGTGCAGCGAGGTCGGGCCCGTGGTCGGACGGATCTGAGCCACCGCCCAGAACCCCTGAGCCTCGGAGTCACGGACCCACAGCACCAAGTCGGCGAACGAGAGATCGGCGATGATCTGCCAGTCGGCCGCCAAGAGGTGCAACCACGCGATGTCATCGGGCGTCAGCGACGTCTGATGCCGCGCAATTTCATCGAGGGAGGCCACCCGTCCACCCTACTGAAGTCGCAGCCACCCCCGGAATGCCATGGTGCGTCGTGCGACGATAGCGGAGTGTCTGAGGTGTTCTGGCAAGAAGTCATGCAATCGGGGATGAACCTGCCGTCCGATCTCACCCTCGACGACGCGACGGTCGAACTCGTGATCATGCTCGGCGACCCCAATCCTCGCATTCGCGAAGACGTTGCCTATACGGTGCTCACGAGCTGGATCAACCGCGGTGACTACGACCGGCTGCTGGCCGGGCTCGGCGATGGCATCGCCCCCGGGCTCAGCCAGGGACTCGGACAAAAAATCGATGACACGGTGTTCCGTCGCTCGTACAGCGCCCTGATGCTCGCCGAGATCGTTGGACGCGACAACAATGAGCACGTCGTAGGCGCACAGACCGTGCTTGCTTGGGGCGATCTTGCGACAAGCTGGTTCGTCCGCGAGAAGGACCACCGCGGCTGGATCCCCGACAAGGGTTGGGCCCAGACCATCTCCCACGGGGCGGATGTGCTCGCCGCCCTCGCGAGGTCGCGCCACTTCGGTCGCCTTGAGCTGACCGTGCTCCTCGATGTCATCGCCGACCGCGTGCTCGAGCCGACTCCGTATGTGTGGAGCCATGGAGAGGACGACCGCCTCGCCTACGCCATCATGACGCTCCTGCACAGAAATGCCCTCGATACGGACCTCGTGGAGCCGTGGCTTGCCCGCCTCGGTTCGGGGATCCAGCTCCCACGAACCCGCGGTCACGCCTCCGACGAATGGCCCTCCCCCGCCGCCCGCAACACGTCTGCCTTGCTTCGCGCCCTCCACCTCCAGCTCGCTCTGGGCGTGCAGGGCCGCACCGACCTTCGCACCGATGCCGAGCTGTTTGCGGAGCAACCAGCGGCCCGATCAGACCTCCTTCTGGCCGTGCTGGACCAGATCCGTGCGGAGAGTCCGTGGCTCTATCGATCGACCACGAAAGCCCTGCCTGTCGGCTGAGTTGTAGTGGCCCGCGCGTCGGCTAGCGTGACGCGCATGACAACTCCTGAAGCCCGAGAGGGCCACGGCGGCATCCACGCCATCGAGGTGGCGAAGGCCCACGGAGTGACCACGATGTTCACGTTGTCAGGCGCCCACGTCTTCCCGATCTACGACGGAGCGGTCAAGTCAGATCCCCCGGTGACGATCATCGACGTGCGGCACGAGCCATCAGCCGTCTTCGCCGCCGAGGCCACCGGCAAGCTCACCCGCAATCCCGGCTTAGCAGTTCTCACCGCGGGCCCCGGTGTCACCAACGGCGTCAGCCCCATCGCTCAAGCCCACTTCAGCGGATCCCCCCTCGTGGTCGTCGGTGGTCGCGCACCGGCTGGCAGATGGGGCACCGGCAGCCTTCAGGAACTGGACCAGCCCCCGATCGTCGCGAGCATCACCAAGGTGGCGACCACGGCTCACCTCGTCGACGACATCTCCCCTGTGCTCGACCATGCGTTCACCCAGGCTGGTTCGTCACACCGTGGCCCGGCGTTCGTCGACATTCCGATGGATCAGTTCTTTTCGAACGCCACCGTGGCTCATCCTCCGCAGGGCACCTGAGCTCCCACCACGACCCCGGACAACGAGGCGCTCGTCGCCATCGCCTCGCTGCTCGCGCGGGCCACGCGAC
>JAOPXA010000327.1 GCA_025965395.1 Nocardioidaceae bacterium
CGATCCTCGAGCGCCTCAACGCCTACGTCGCCCGCACACCGGTGATCGACGGCCTCACGTTCCACGAAGGACTCAACGCGGTGGCCATCACCGGCGGCGTCGCAGGCAACGTCGTGCCGGATGCGGCACGGGTGACCGTCAACTTCCGCTTCGCGCCAGATTGCAGCGAGGCCGAGGCGATCGCATACGTGCGGGAGCTGTTTGAGGGGTTCGAGGTGCTCGTGACCGACTCCGCTCCTGGCGCCACGCCGGGGCTCGACCAGCCCGCTGCGGCCGCCTTCGTCGAGGCCGTCGGAGGTGTCGTCAACCCGAAGTTCGGATGGACCGACGTCGCGCAGTTCGCGGCGCTGGGGATTCCGGCCGTCAACTACGGCCCCGGCGACCCGCTGCTCGCCCACAAGCAGCACGAGCACGTGCCGCTTGCGCAGCTGCGCGGGGTCGAATCTGCGCTGCGGGCCTGGCTCACCTGAGCCAAGCCACCGGCGCGGGCTTCGGCTAGCCTCGGCTCATGGACAAACCCCGCGAGCATCACCAGGGCCCAATTCGCTTGCGTCGCTCGCAGGTTCCCGAGGGCACGGCTGACCAGCGCCTCCTGGACTCGCGCGGCACCAGTGACTGGGTGCATACCGATCCATGGCGCGTGCTCCGGATGCAGTCAGAGTTCGTCACGGGCTTCGACGCGCTCGCCGAGCTGGGGCCCGCCGTCAGCATCTTTGGGTCCGCGCGGACCAAGGTCGACGACCCGATGTACGACGCTGCGCGTCAACTTGCCCACAAGCTGTGCGAGCTGGGCTACGCGGTGATCACCGGAGGTGGGCCCGGTGCGATGGAGGCCGCCAACCGAGGGGCGAGCGAATGTGGGGGAGTTTCGGTCGGGCTGGGCATCGAGCTGCCACACGAACAGGGGCTCAATGAGTGGGTCGACATCGGTATGACGTTCCGGTACTTCTTCGCCCGCAAGACGATGTTCGTCAAGTACAGCCAGGGCTACATCGTCATGCCGGGCGGCTTCGGCACGCTCGACGAGCTGTTCGAGGCCATCACGTTGGCGCAGACGCAAAAGGTCACGTCGTTCCCGGTGGTCCTGATCGGTACGAGCTACTGGAAGGGCCTGTTCGACTGGTTGCGCGACACCGTGCTCCCCGACGGCAAGATCGGTCAAGCCGACCTCGACATGATCCACCTGACCGACGACCTCGATGAGGCCGCCGCCCTGTTCGTCCGCATCCCTTGAGCCCACCCCGCCCCCTTGAGCCCGCCCCCCACCCCCTTGTCCCCGATTTTCCGGGTCAAGAAGGGGCACGCCGGGTCAAGAAGGGACGCGGGGGCTAGGCGAGCAGGGCGCGGGCGATGCGGTTGTGTTGCTCGACCAAGACGGGGAGATCAGCGCCGAGCACGTGACCGTCCTCGACGAGGACGCGTCCGTTGACGAGAGCGAGATCGACGTTCTGTGGCTGACTGAAGACGAGCGACGCCAGCGGGTCGTGCACGGCCGCCCCCGCAAAGGGCAGCGTCACCATGTCGAAGCCGATGATGTCGGCCATCTTGCCGGGCGCCAGCTGGGCGATGTCGTCGCGGCCGAGCACCTCGGCGCCACCCCGCGTCGCGATCCACAGGGCCTCCCGCGCTGACAGCGCAGCCGGATCGCCGCCCACCCGCTGCAGCAGCATCGCCATCCGCGCCTCGGCCAACAGATGCGAACCGTCGTTGGACGCAGAACCATCCACGCCGAGACCGATACGCATACCTGAGGACGCCCACAGCTTGAGGTCGGCGATCCCCGAGGCGAGCCGCATGTTGGACGAGGGGCAGTGCGTGGCGCCCGTGCGGGCCGTTCCGGCGCGAGCAACTTCGGCAGCGGTCGGATGCACGAAGTGCGCGAACCATACGTCGTCGCCGATCCAACCGAGGTCCTCGCACAGCTCGACGGGGGAGCGGCCATAGACAGCCCGACAGAAGACGTCCTCGTCGTGCGTCTCGGCGAGATGTGTGTGTGAATGGACTCCGTATTCGCGCGCGAGCACGATGCTCTCGCGCATTAGGTCAGGCGAGACGCTGAACGGCGAGCACGGTGCGAGAACGATGCGCGTCATCGCACCATCGGCCGCATCGTGATAGGTCTCGATCGCGCGCTGGGAGTCCTCGAGGATCGTCCGCTCGCTTTCGACGACCGAGTCGGGTGGCAGCCCGCCCTTGGACTCGCCGACCGACATCGAGCCGCGGGAAGCATGGAAACGTACGCCCACGCGCACCGCCGCCTCGATCTGGTCATCGATGCGCGAGCCGTTGGGCCAGATGTACGTGTGGTCGCTCGCCGTGGTGCACCCCGAGAGCAGCAACTCGATCAGGGCAACCTCGGTGCTGACCCGCGTCGCCTCCGGCGTCAGCCGCGCCCACACCGGGTAGAGCGTGCGCAGCCAGGTGAACAAGTTGGCGTCCTGCGCCGCCGGAATGGCGCGCGTCAGAGTCTGAAAGAAATGATGGTGCGTGTTGACGAGGCCCGGCATGATGACCATGCCCGTCGCGTCGATCACCGTGTCGGCGGTGTCCGCGAGCTCCGATGTCGGTCCGACTGCCAGGATCCGGTTGTCCTCGATCAGCACAGCGCCGTCGGGTATCTCGCGCTTCTGATCGTCCATCGTGGCGACCAGCAGGGCATTGCGGATGAGCAGGGTGGTCACGAAGGGCTCCTTCTCGGGGGGACTGCTACGCCAGGCCTCTGCGCGAGACGCTCGGCTGACGGCGTCCTTCGATCGATGCAATCATGTCGAGAACCTGGCGCGTTTCGGCGACGTTATGGGCGCGAAAAATCCGGGCGCCCTTCTGCGCGGAGTATGCGGTCGCGGCCAGGGTGCCGGCGAGCCTTTGATCCTTGCTCAGGTCGAGCGTCTCGCCGATGAAGTCCTTGTTGGAGAGGGCGACCAGAACGGGCCATCCGGTGGCCACCAGCTCGTCGAGTCGCCTCGTCAGCTCGAGACTGTGTCGCGTGTTCTTGCCGAAGTCGTGGGTCGGATCGATCATGATGGCGTCGCGACGTACCCCCGCCGCTACGGCGCGCTCGGCCAGGGCGGTGGTAGTGGCGATGACATCGGCGACCACGTCGTCGTAGGCGGCCCGGTGCGGGTCGGTGCGAGGGGGAAGGCCGCCCGTGTGACTGCAGACAAGGCCCGCACCGTGGGCGGCCGCGACCGAGGCCAGCTCGGGGTCGTGGCCCGACCAGGTGTCGTTGACGATGTCGGCCCCGAGCGCGCACAACGCGTCGGCGACGCCGCTGCGCCAGGTGTCGACGCTGATGACGATGTCGGGGTATCTGCTGCGCGTCTCCGCCACGAAGGCGCCCGTGCGGTCGAGCTCTTCGGCTGCATCCACCGAGGGGCCGTAGCCGGCTCTGACGCCACCGATGTCGACGATGTCGGCGCCGTCGGCGACGACCGCGTCGAGGTGATCCAGCGCCGCGTCCTGGGCAAACGTGCGGCCCTCGTCGTAGAACGAGTCGGGCGTGCGGTTGATGATCGCCATCACGGCAAACTCGCCCGGACGAAACGTCCGTGATCCCAGGCGCAGATCCGACGCAGGAATGTCGGAGGTACGTGGGACGATCACTTTCATGACATTAGTGGTAGGCGACGACGGTGTCGCGCGCTGT
>JAOPXA010000005.1 GCA_025965395.1 Nocardioidaceae bacterium
TGATCGAGCGCAACACCACGATCCCGACGAAGCGCTCCGAGATCTTCACGACGGCCGACGACAACCAGCCCTCGGTGCAGATCCAGGTCTACCAGGGCGAGCGCGAGCTCGCGGCGCACAACCAGCAGCTCGGCACGTTCGAGCTGACCGGCCTGCCGCCCGCCCCGCGCGGCATCCCGCAGATCGAGGTCACCTTCGACATCGACGCCAACGGCATCGTGCACGTGTCCGCCAAGGACCGCGGCACCGGCAAGGAGCAGACGATGACGATCACCGGCGGCACGGCGCTGTCGAAGGACGACATCGACAAGATGGTCAAGGACGCCGAAGAGTATGCCGAACAGGATCGTCAGGCCAAGGAGGCTGTCGAGCTGCGCAACCAGGGCGAGTCCCTCGTGCACTCGACCGAGAAGTTCCTGGCCGAGAACGACGACAAGTTCGGCGACGACCTCAAGGCCGAGGTCAACGCCGACCTCGACGGTCTCAAGGAGACGCTCACGGGTGAGGACTCTGACGCCATCAAGGCGGCGGTGGCCAAGCTCGGCGAGTCGAGCCAGAAGCTCGGCGCTGCGATGTACGAGCAGTCCGCCGCGGCGGGCGACGCTCCGAGCGCCGACAGCTCCGACGACGGCAACGACGACGTCGTCGAGGCAGAGATCATCGACGAGGACGGCGACACCCCTGCGGGTGAGTCCAAGTGACCGAGCCGCTCGACGAGACCAAGGGCCCCGACGAGGAGCCCTTTGCCGAACCGCCTGTGGCAGAGGAGCCGGCGCCAGAAGCGCCGGCTCCCGAGCCCCCGGCTCCGCCGACACTGGAGGAGCAGTTGGCCGAGCGCACGGCCGACCTTCAACGCTTGCAGGCTGAGTACGTCAACTACAAGCGACGGGTCGACCGCGACCGTGAGGTCGTACGCGCGGCGGGTGCGGAGTCGGTGCTCCGCTCGCTCATGACCGTGCTTGATGACATACGTCGTGCCGATGCCCATGGCCAGCTAGAGGGCGGCTTCAAAGCCGTCGCCGACTCGTTGCAGCAGACGGTCAAGGCGCAGCACCTGGAGTCGTTCGGTGAGCCTGGCGAGCCCTTCGACCCCAACCTGCACGAGGCGGTCTTCCACGCGGGCACCTCGCCCGACGTGGTGGTCCAAAGCGTCGACGCGGTCATGCAGGTCGGCTATCGCGTGGGCGATCGCATCTTGCGTCCGGCCACGGTCTCCGTGGTCGATCCCGCTGGTGATGACGACGAGCCAGATGACGGCACCATTTCAGAAGATTGAGCACCACACGAGTGAGCAGAGGGAGGTAAGCGAGTGAGCAGCAGCGATTGGGCGACGAAGGACTTCTACAAGGTCCTCGGCGTCAAGAAGGATGCCTCGGCCGACGACATCAAGAAGGCTTACCGCAAGCTCGCCCGAGACAACCACCCTGACTCCAATCCGGACAACAAGGCGGCCGAGGACAGGTTCAAGTCGGTCTCCGAGGCCTACTCGGTGCTGTCCTCGACCGACAAGCGCAAGGAGTACGACGATCAGCGCTCGCTCCTCGGCGGGGGCGGCTTCCGCTTCCCCGGCGGCGGCGCACCCAGTGGTGGAGGGGGTGGCGGCTTTGACATCTCCGACCTGCTTGGCGGGGTGTTCGGTGGTGGCCGCCAGCGCCCTCAAGCGCAGCCGCGCGTGGGTGGCGATGTCGAGACCGAGGCATCGATCTCGTTCGACCAGTCCATCGAAGGTGTCACCGTTCCGCTGCGTATGACGAGCGACGAGCCGTGCGCCAACTGCAGCGGCACGGGTGCGCGTCCTGGCACCGTTCCGAAGGTCTGCCCCAACTGCCGCGGAAGCGGCATGCAGACGGGTGCCTCGGGCGGCTTGTTCGCCATGACGGAGCCGTGCCAGCAGTGCCGCGGTCGCGGCCTCATCGTCGAGGACCCGTGCAGCATCTGCCGCGGCTCGGGCCGCGCGGAGTCCAGCCGCACGATGCAGGTCAAGATCCCGGCCGGCGTCAAAGACGGCCAGCGGATCCGATTGCGCGGCAAGGGCGCCAAGGGCGAGCATGGCGGCCCTTCCGGAGACCTCTATGTGCTCGTCCACGTCGAGGGACATCGGCACTTCTCGCGCCGCGGCGACAACCTCGCCATCACGATTCCCGTGACGTTCGACGAGGCCGCGCTCGGTGCGCAGATCGACGTGCCCACGCTCGGTGGACCGACCGTCAAGCTCAAGATCCCCGCGGGCACGCCCAACGGGCGCACGTTCCGCGTGCGCGGCAAGGGGATCCAGAAGAAGGACGGTTCTCACGGAGACCTGATGGCGTCCGTCGAAGTGGTGGTCCCTGACGAGCTCAGTGATGAGGCCAAGGCTGCTGTCGAGGCATACCGTTCGGCTCAGAACGGCGCCAATCCGCGCGCGGCCCTCTATGCGACGGACGCATCATGAGTCAGCGATTCGTCCCACCGGGGCCCGAGGCACAAGTCTTCGTGATCAGCGTCGCGGCGGAGCTCTCGGGGCTCCATCCGCAGACACTTCGCACCTACGACCGTCTCGGGCTCGTGACTCCCGGCCGCACAGGCGGCGGGGGCCGCCGCTACTCGTTGCGCGACGTCGAGATCCTGCGTGAGGTTGCTCGGCTGACCGCTGAAGGCCTCGGTCTCGAGGGCGTCAAGCGCGTCCTCGAGCTTGAGGCACAGGTGTATGCGCTGCAGCAACGCGTGCTCGAGCTTCAGTCCGATCTCGCCAAGACGCAAGCACTGCTGGAGACGACCCCCAACCTGCCGGTGCCCTTCGCGGCTCAGCAGATCATGGTCTGGAAGCGTCGGCGCTAGGCGCCCTCGTCACTTGCCTTCGAACACCACGAGTCTCTTGGCGAGTCGCCAGCCATCGCTGGTGCGGCGATAGGTGTCGTAGTACTCGCCCATCACGAACAGCTCCGGCAGCGTTGGCACGTTGCGATAGCCCTGGATGTAGCTCCGCACGGCCGCCTCGTCGGGTCCAACGAACTCGACGACCGTCGACGAGAGCCCGTGTCGCACGCCGCTGCCGGGGCCGATCATGCCGACGCGGCGCCGCTCGGCGGCACCCTCGCGGAGGTCGGCGTGACCTTTGCGTATGTCACCGAACATCTCCCACTCGGCATCTTCGGTGAAGCAGGCGACGTAGCCGTCGAGGTCTTCGGTGGTCGTGTGGTCGGCATGCCAGATGAGCGAGGCAACGAGGTTGCGGATCTCGAGCTCATCGGCCATGCGGGCGAGGTCAGCAGACATGCGCACAGAGTAGTGCCAGAGACGGTCAGCTGGCGCTGCGTTCTGCCGTGAGGATGTGACGCTCGGCGGGCGTGAGGCCGCCCCAGACCCCATAGGGCTCTTGCACGCTCAGCGCGTGATCTCGGCACTTGTCGAACACCGGGCAACGATCGCAGTAGGCCTTGGCCTGTGCCTCTCGCTGCCGACGGCGCGGACCCCGCAGCGCGTCGGCGCTGAAGAACAACTCGGGCTCCGCTTCATTGCATGCTCCATCGAACTGCCATTCATACGTTTCGAAAAGTGGGGTGGGGAGCCTGCTGAGGTTCGCCATGATGGTCCTTCCTTGATTTCTAAGTTATCCAAAACTTACTCAGAACCTATTCATGTGTGCAAGAGGGTTGAATAGGTTTTAGAGTGAAATGGTTCACACGGCCCTATCAAGCACATAGGAGGACAGATCGACGAGCTAGAGACGACGTGGACCATGGGCGCAGTTGCCGAGGAGTTGCAGCTTGCAGCTCCCACCTTGCGTACCTGGGAACGCCGGTACGGGCTAGGACCCGCACGGCGATCCGATGGTGGTCATCGCCGTTACACGCGCGCCGACATCACCCGCATCCAGGTCATGATCGAGCTGCTCGCGCAGGGAATCGTGGCGCAAGACGCGGCTCGAATGGTCATGGGACTCGAGGGAGACGCCTTGTCGCGGGCGTCGGACGACGTCGGTGCCCTCATCCGCGGTCTTGGTCCGAAGCTCAGCCATGTCAGGGCGGTCGAAGCGATCGTCGATGCGACCAAGCGGCTGGACGGTCAAGCACTCCGTGCGGTCTACGCGCAGGCGTTGCGTCACGACGACGTGATCACCGCGTGGAGCGGGGTGTTTGCCCCCGCGTTGAGGCGGATCGGTCAAGGCTGGGCCGACGGAGAGATCGGCATCGAGAGCGAACACCTGGCCAGCGAGCTGCTGCACCAGGCCCTCCGCGGTGTCTCGAGCGTCCAGCGGCCGCACTCGAAACCGTCGAGGCTGCTGCTCGCGAGCGCCGAAGAAGACATGCACGCGCTTCCCGTTGCGGTGCTGCAGGCTGCGCTGGCCCACCGCGGCGTCCACGGCGACATGCTGGGGCCGCGGCTCCCTGCGCATTCGCTCGTCAGCGCGATCGAGCGCCTCGAGCCGACTGCGGTGTTCCTCTGGGCGTCTATCGCGCGACCCGAGAACGACCCTGTATGGCCTCATCTCAAGGAGATGGACACGTCGTCGACGATCATCGTCGGAGGACCAGGATGGCCTTCCGACGTGCTGGAGCGAGGCGGCAACGTCAGCGTGAGGCGTACAACTGACCTGCGGTCGACGGTCGAGATGATCGCCGACCTGGTTGCCTAGTCAGCGCCTCGGTCAGCCGCGGCTGAAGTATCTCGCCGGGTTGTGAATGAGGATCTCGTCCAGCTGACCTTCGGTGACACCGCGGCGAAGCAGCTCCGGGATGACGTCCCTCGAGATGTGCGCGATGTGGAAATCGGGGAGTACGTTGCCTCGGCCTTCGGTGGGGAACAGGTCGTTGCAGCAGGCGTAGTCGTGCGAGATCACGATCTTTTCGGCGAAGCCTCGTCGCACCAGCTCGATGACCGTGGCGACGCGATCCTCGAACGAGCAGAACAGGTCGAGGCCGAATCGGTCCATGCCGAGCAACGAGCCAGCCTCAGCCAGCGCACACAGATAGTCCAGATCGGTGGAATCTCCCGAGTGGCCAATCACGACCTTGGAGAGATCTACTCCTTCTTCGGCGAGGACCCTCTGGACGATCAGGCCCGTCTTCGTCTCCGCGTCCGTGTGGACCGTGATCGGGGTGCCGGTCTGCACGTGTGCCTGACCCGCGGCCCGCATGATGCGCTCGACACCTGCGGTCAGCCCGGGTTTGTCGATCGCGCACTTGAGAAGTCCTGCCTTGACTCCGGTCTCCCCGATTCCTTCGCTGATGTCCTTGACGAACAGTGCCGTCAGCGGCTCAGGTTCGTCGAAGGCCATTCCCGGGCCGCGAAAATAGAACTGCTGGGGCACCGAGTCGTACGAGTAGACGCCCGTGGCGACGATGACGTTGACGTCGACCCTTGCGCCCACCTGCCGAGCGCGTTCGATGTTGCGGCCAAGCCCGAGGACTGTAGGGTCCACGATCGTGTCGATGCCGAGGGCTTTGAGCTCAGTGAGCTGATCGACCACCTCCTGGATCGCCGCATCTTCGTCCCACTCAGGCACGTAGTTTCGTTGGAACTCTTCACCCACGTTGAAGAGGTGCTCGTGCATGAGAGTGCGGCCGAGGGCCGTGACCGCGACAGGGCCCATCAGGGTTTCGACGGATGATAATTCTGCGTCCATGACGGTGCTGGCTCCTCAGTCCGAAGGTGAATCGGTCCACAGCATACGGGCGTGTGGGGCAGGTCACATCGCGTCGTAAGGTAGACGTATGTTCTTCGCGCTGACCGTCAAAGACTTCCTCGACCGTGCAGAGACGGTCTATCCCGATCGCGTGGGCGTAGTCGATGAGCCCGATCAGGTGGCTGATTCGTGGGGCGAGTTGACCTATGCCGAGATCGCCCGTCGCGCTCGTTCGCAGGCTGCGACGCTCGACGAGATGGGCGTGCCCGTGGGTGGTCGCGTGGCAATCGTGTCACACAACGCTGCCCGCCTCCTCGTGTCGTTCTTCGGCGTCTCGGGATGGGGGCGCGTCTTGGTGCCGATCAACTTCCGCCTGGCGCCGGCCGAGATCCGCTACATCGTCGAGCACTCGGGAGCCGAGGTCCTGATCGTCGATCCTGCGCTTAAGCACCTGCTGGACGAGGTCGACTGCAAGCGCACCTTCGTGCTCGGCGAGGACGACGACAAGATCTGGGCGAGCAGCGCGGCGCCTCGGGCTTGGCAGGGTGACGAGGGCGCCACCGCGACGATCAACTACACGTCCGGCACGACCGCGCGACCCAAGGGCGTCCAGATGACGCATCGCAACCTGTGGATCAACGCCACGGTCTTCGGCTGGCAGGCTTCGGTGAGCGATCGCGATGTCTACCTTCATACGCTCCCGATGTTCCACGCCAACGGCTGGGGACATCCGTTCACCGCGACCGGTATGGGCGTCAAGCACGTCGTGATTCGCCAGATTGACGGCGCCGAGATCTTGCGACGGATTGAGCAGCACGGAGTCACGTACCTCTGCGCGGCACCCGCCGTCGTGTCCGCGGTGCTCGATGCGCTGCCCGGCTGGGAGGGCGAGGTGCCGGGTCGCGACACCGTGCGGGTCATCGTCGCCGGCGCACCGCCGCCGACCCGCACGATCGAGCGAGTGCGTGAGGAGCTGGGCTGGGAGTTCATCCAGATCTATGGGCTCACCGAGACCGCGCCCCTGCTCACGATGAGCCGGATGCGCGAAGAGTGGGATGGCTTCGAGCCGCATGAGCAGGCGCGACTTCTGGGTCGCGCTGGTGCTCCTGCGATCGGCGTGCGCATCTCGGTCGACGACACGGGCGAGGTGCTAGCCCAGTCCAACCACAACCTCGAGTCGTACTGGCAGAACCCGGAGGCGACCGCTGAAGCGCTGGCGGGAGGCTGGTTCCATACGGGCGATGGCGGCACGTTCGAGGACGGCCAGCTCGTCATCGCAGACCGCAAGAAGGACGTCATCATCACGGGCGGCGAGAACGTCTCGTCGATCGAGGTGGAGGACGCACTTGCCTCCCACCCGGCGGTGCGCGAGGTGGCCGTGATCGGCATCCCCGACGAGAAGTGGGGCGAGCTGGTGACGGCGCTCGTCGTGACGGATGGGTCGAGTGTCACCGAGGCTGACCTGATCGCGCATTGCCGCACGTCGCTTGCCGGCTACAAATGCCCCAAGCGAATCGACTTCCGTGAGGAGCTCGCTCGCACCGCGACGGGCAAGCTGCAGAAGTTCAAGCTACGCCAGGAGTACTGGACGGGGCAGGACCGGCAAGTCAACTGAGCGATGTGGGGGAGCCGTGATGAGATGGGCTCATGCGTATGTTGCTCGGTGCCATCGGCGTATGCGTGGCGCTTGGTTTGAGCGCCTGCAGCTCCGGTGGGAGCGGCGGCTCGAAAACGCCTGACCCCACCGCGTCGACGAGCAGCTCGGCAGTTCCGGTTCAGGTTGAAGAGGGTGTCGCCGCGTCGCAGGACCTCAACAATTTTCTATGCGCACCTCTTGCTGACGGCACGTGGACCGCGACAGGCAGCGTCACCAACTCGACCGAGGCACCGGCTGACTATCGCGTCACCGTCTTCGCGGGTGTGGCAAACGCGCCCGATGCCGCCGCCCAAAGCGTCGTGCTGTCGGGGGTGGCGCCCGGCAAGGCCGCCCCGTTTGCTGTGCCCAAGGTACCGACGAGTGGCGCCGCCCCTCAATGCTTCGTGAAGGTCGTGCGGCTCAGCTGAGCGCGTCCGAACCGCGGATTGAGCCGGTCGACATCCCTTCCCATCCCCGCGATTTGGATAGTTATGCGCGTATCGAGGCGGCGGGATACGCGTATAAGTATCCGAATCGCGGGGAACTGGGCTTGGCTCAGACGTACGAGTAGAAGCCCTGGCTGCTCTTCTTGCCCAGCAAGCCGGCCTCGACCATGCGGTCGAGAAGGGGCGGCGGGGAGTAGAGCGGCTCTTTGAACTCTTCATACATCGAGACGCCGATGGCGCGCACCGTGTCGAGACCGATGAGGTCGGACAGAGCGAGCGGGCCCATGGGGTGACCACAACCGAGCACCATGCCGCGGTCGATGTCTTCGGCCGATGCGTAGCCCGCTTCGAGCATGCGGATGCCCGAGAGGAGGTAGGGCACGAGCAGCGAGTTGACGACGAACCCGGCGCGGTCGGTCGCGGTGATCGCCTTCTTGCCCAGCGTCTCGGATACGAACGTGGTCATCCGCTCCTTGGTCTCCGGCGCTGTCGTGAGCGACGGAATCAGCTCGACCAACTGCATCACGGGAGCGGGGTTGAAGAAGTGGACGCCCATGACCTTGCCCGCGCGGCCAGACACGGCGCCGAGCTTGACGATCGGGATCGATGACGTGTTGGACGCGAGGATCGCTTCGGGCTTCTCGAGAATGCCGCCGATCGTGCGGAACAA
>JAOPXA010000007.1 GCA_025965395.1 Nocardioidaceae bacterium
TGCCCGACATCGAACGTACGCGCCTCAAGAACGTCCTCAAGGAAGTCCTGCCCGATGAGGCGGGTGTCATCGTGCGTACGGCTGCCGAGGGTGCGACGGAGGACCAATTGACGCGCGACGTCACCGCGCTGACCGCCCGTTGGGAAGACATCGAGCGCAAGGTTGCCGCGGGCAACTCGCCTGAGCTTCTGTATGGCGAGCCCGACCTCATGATCAAGGTCGTTCGCGACCTCTTCAACGAAGACTTCACCAAGCTGATCGTCGAGGGCGACGACGCCTGGGACAACATCTCCGGCTACGTCAATCACGTGGCCCCGGACTTGTTCGACCGGCTTGAGCGCTGGACGAGCGATGCTGACTCGTTCGAGGCCGTGCGCGTCGACGAGCAGATCTCCAAGGCACTCGACCGCAAGGTCTGGCTGCCTTCAGGTGGCTCGCTTGTCATCGACCGCACCGAGGCGATGACGGTTGTCGACGTCAACACCGGCAAGTTCACCGGCTCTGGTGGCAACCTCGAGGAAACCGTCACCAAGAACAACCTCGAAGCTGCCGAGGAGATCGTTCGTCAGCTTCGGCTGCGCGACATCGGTGGCATCATCGTCATCGACTTCATCGACATGGTCCTCGAGAGCAACCGCGATCTGGTGCTGCGCCGTCTGGTCGAATGCCTTGGGCGTGACCGCACGCGCCACCAGGTCGCCGAGGTCACGAGCCTCGGCCTGGTTCAGATGACGCGCAAGCGCATCGGCACCGGCCTGCTCGAGTCCTTCAGCGAAGACTGCGACCACTGCAAGGGGCGCGGTGTTGTCGTTCATACGCAGCCTGTCGAGGCCAAGAAGGTCGATGACAATGACGGTCGGCGCAATCGCCGGGGCGGTCGGGGCAACACCGGCAAGCCGGGCGGCACCAACGGTTCGGGCAGCACGAACTCGGGCAGCACCAACGGCCGTCGTTCGCCGTCGAGCTCCGCGCTCGTAGACGGCGCGGCTCCCACCGACAGCACGGATCTCGTAGACAGCGCGGACGACCAGGGCCCGGCGCACACACCCGTGCCTCAGCCCCCGGCTGACGCGCCACTCCCGCCTTTGGTCGACCCTGCAGCACCGCAAACCGCGGACGCTCCGGTGTCGCTGGACGCCCCTTCGGTCATCGCGGACGCACCCGTTTTGACCGCGGAGGTAGAACAACCGTAAGATTGACCCTCGGTGCGCATTCGCGTATCCCGACAAGCGTGTTCAAGTGCGCTGACATAGATTTTTCGCAACAGAACAGGAAGTAAGTCCGTGGTGTACGCAATCGTGCGCAGTGGCAGCCTTCAGCAGAAGGTTGCTGTTGGCGATGTCATCGAGATCGACAAGGTCTCGACCGCAGCCGGAGAGACACTCAACCTCACCGCCCTTCTGCTCGTCGATGGCGACAAGGTCACCACAGACGCTGACGCTCTGGCGAAGGTCACCGTGACGGCCGAGGTCCTCGGCTTGACCAAGGGCCCCAAGATCATCATCCAGAAATACAAGAACAAGACCGGTTACAAGAAGCGCCAGGGGCACCGTCAGAAGTACACCCAGGTCAAAGTCACCGGAATCAAGTAGGGACTGACACATGGCACACAAAAAAGGCGCAGCCTCGACCCGCAACGGTCGCGATTCCAATGCTCAACGGCTCGGCGTGAAGCGATTCGGCGGCCAGCAGGTCAACGCCGGCGAGATTATCGTCCGCCAGCGTGGCACCCACTTCCACCCCGGCACTAACGTCGGACGCGGTGGCGACGACACGTTGTTCGCGCTCAGCGCGGGCGCGGTCGAGTTCGGCCGTCGTCGTGGCCGCAAGGTCGTCAACATCGTTCCGGCAGCACCGGCGGAATAACACAGCCGACACACCTGATGCAGGGGTAGTCCGCCATTGCGGGCTGCCCCTGTTTTTCGTTTTGAAAGGAGCCCCGACGTGGCTATCCCCACCTTCGTTGACAAGGTCACCCTCCATGTTTCTGGTGGTTCCGGTGGCAATGGCATCGCCTCGGTCCACCGCGAGAAGTTCAAGCCCTTGGGCGGACCTGACGGCGGCAACGGCGGTCATGGCGGTGACGTGCTGCTGCGCGTCGACGCGGCCGTCACGACCCTCATCGACTTCCACCACGAGCCCCACCGCAAGGGCGGCAACGGCGCTCACGGCGCTGGTGGCCACCGTAACGGCGGCAACGGCGATTCACTCACGCTGCACGTCCCCGACGGCACCGTCGTACGCAATGATCGTGGCGAGTTCATCACCGACCTCATCGGTCCTGGCACTGAGGTCGTCATCGCCCCGGGTGGTCGCGGCGGGCTCGGCAACGCCGCACTGGCCTCAGCAAAGCGCAAGGCGCCCGGCTTCGCGCTCAAGGGAGAGGCCGGCGAAGAGCTCACCATCACCCTTGAGCTCAAGGTCGTCGCTGATATCGGTCTCGTGGGCTTCCCGAGTGCGGGCAAGTCGAGCCTGATCGCTGCGTTGTCACGTGCGCGGCCAAAGATCGCCGACTACCCGTTCACCACCCTGGTGCCCAACCTCGGCGTAGTCGTCGCAGGCGGCACCACCTACACCGTCGCCGACGTGCCTGGCTTGATCGAAGGCGCGAGCGAGGGCAAGGGCCTTGGCCACGACTTCCTGCGCCACGTCGAGCGTTGTGCCGCCCTCGTCCACGTCATCGACTGCGCCACTGTCGAGCCCGGGCGGGACCCGTTGACCGACCTCGACATCATTGAGAACGAGCTTGCTCAGTACGGCGGGCTCGAGGATCGCGTCCGCATCGTCGCGCTCAACAAGACCGATGTGCCCGACGCCAAGGAGATCGCCGCTTTCGTCCGCGCCGATCTCGAGGCTCGCGGCCTGGAGGTCTACGACGTCTCCGCAGCCAGCCACGCGGGCTTGCGGGAGCTGTCGTTTGCGATGGCGGAGATCGTACAGTCCAAACGTGCCTCGACGCCCGTCGCCGACGTCACGCGCATCATTCTTCGCCCCCAGGCCGAAGCCGGCGTGGGTCGCGAGTTCACGATCGATCATGAGGACGGCCGCTGGGTCATCCGTGGTGAGAAGCCGATGCGCTGGGTCCGCCAGACTGACTTCGCCAATGACGAGGCCATCGGGTTCTTGGGTGACCGTCTCAACCGCCTCGGCGTCGAGGACCACCTCATCAAGCTGGGCGCGCAGGCTGGCGATGACATCGTCATCGGTGACGACGAAGACGCCGTGGTCTTCGACTTCGCGCCCGACGTCACCGCCGGCGCCGAGATATTGGGTCGCCGTGGCGAGGACAACCGCCTTGAGCCCAACGATCGCCGCACCAACAAGCAACGGCGGGAGGACCTCGAGGCCACGCGCCTCTACGAGGCCGAGGCTCGCGTCCGACGCGAGGCCGAGTCGAACGCATTCGAAGATGCGGATGACGACTTGTGAGCCGCATCGTCGTCAAGGTCGGCTCCTCGTCGTTGACGACCGCGCGTGGGGGTCTTGACCCCGATCGACTCGACGCTCTCGTCTCTGCGCTTGCCGATGCGCGCGATCGCGGGGACGAGATCGTGCTCGTCAGCTCGGGTGCTATTGCGGCCGGGCTCGCACCGTTGGGGCTTGATCGTCGGCCCCGCGACCTTGCTACTCAGCAGGCCGCCGCCAGCGTCGGGCAAGGATTACTCGTCCAGCGGTATGCCGAGCGGTTCGCCCAGCACGGCTACGTCGTGGGGCAGGTCTTGCTCACGGTCGATGACGTCACGCGCCGCGGGCACTACCGCAACGCCTACCAGACCTTCGCCAAGTTGATCGATCTCGGCGTCGTGCCCATCGTCAACGAGAACGACACGGTTGCCACGAGTGAGATTCGCTTCGGCGACAACGACCGCTTGGCGGCTTTGGTTGCTCACCTCGTCCATGCCGACCGGTTGTTGCTGCTGTCGGATGTCGATGGGTTGTATGACGGCAACCCGAGCCTGCCGGGCTCCTCGCTCATTGCCGAGGTGAGTGGCAACGCCGACCTCGACGGAATCGACATCGTGCGACCCAGTGCGTCCTCCATCGGCACGGGCGGCATGGTCACCAAGGTCGACGCCGCCCGCATTGCTACGGGCGCGGGCATCGAAACCGTCCTGACGTCGGCGGCCAAGGCGGACGCAGCGCTGCGCGGCGAGTCAGTGGGCACGACCTTCTTGTCGACAGGTCGACGCCGCTCGACGCGCCTGCTTTGGCTGGAGCATGCCACCGAGACCAAGGGGGCGCTTGTCGTCGACGCGGGCGCTGCACGGGCTCTGAAGGTCCGCAAGGCCTCGTTGCTGCCTGCTGGCGTGACGGCCGTCTCGGGTGACTTCGCCGCCGGAGACGCTGTCGAGGTGCTCGATCCCGAGGGGCTCGTGATCGCGCGGGGCCTCGTCAACTACGACAGCGCCGAGCTGCCCAAGATGCTTGGGCACTCCACGCATGAGCTGGCCGCCGAGTTTGGTGCGGAGTACGAGCGCGAGCTCATCCACCGCGACGACCTCGTCCTCGTCTAGCCCGCCGGTAATACCCCGCCCACTCCCGCGAGTGGCGCAAAATGGGGGTATGAAGGCCCGTTTTTGCCCCAAACCGCGCCACTCGGCGGTGGTGTGGCCGGCCGCGTCGAAGAGAGGGCGGCTCTACGATGGGGGAATGGAACAACACGTACACGATGCCGCGCGCCGGGCGAGGGTTGCCGCCGCCGAGATCGCGACGCTGCCCCGCGCGGCCAAGGACGCATCGCTGATCGCCATGGCGGACGGCCTGATCGCACGTTCGTCCGAGATCCTCGACGCCAACGCGATCGACGTAGCCAAAGCGCGCGCCGAAGGCACCGAGGAGCAGGTCATCGACAGGCTTCGGCTCGATGTCTCGCGCGTAACCGCCATCGCCGAGGGCACTCGCGACATCGCCGCATTGCCGGATCCGGTGGGGGAGGTGGTGCGGGGCTCCACGCTGCCCAATGGCCTGCAGATGCGCCAGATCCGCGTGCCCATGGGCGTCATCGGCATGATCTACGAGGCGAGGCCCAACGTCACCGCCGATGCCGCGGCGATCTGCCTCAAGTCCGGCAACGCCGTGCTCCTTCGCGGCTCCTCGTCGGCCACACACTCCAACGCCGCCATCATCGCGATCCTGCGTGACGCCCTCACCGCAACGGGCCTCCCCGCCGATGCCATCCAGCAGATCAGCGCCGAAGACAGGTCCACCGCCGAGCACCTGATGAAGGCACGTGGACTCGTCGACCTCGTGATCCCCCGCGGCGGCGCAGGCCTCATCAAGGTCGTCGTCGAGCAGTCCACCGTCCCCGTCATCGAGACCGGAGTCGGCAACTGCCACGTGTATGTCGATGAGTTTGCGGACCTCGACATGGCGCTCGACATCGTCATCAACTCCAAGACCGATCGCACGAGTGTCTGCAACTCGGCCGAGTCGCTTTTGGTCCACAAGGCGGTTGCAGACACGTTCGTGCCCCGGGTCATCGAGGCGCTGCGTCAACGTGACGTCGTGATCCACGGCGATGAGGCCTTTCAGGCCGCTGATCGCGAGGTCGTGCCTGCCACCGAGGACGACTATTTCCGCGAATACCTCTCGCTTGATATCGCGGCACGGGTCGTCGACTCGATCGAGGAAGCCATCACGCACATACGCACCTATTCGTCAGGCCATACCGAGGCGATCGTGACGGGCTCGTTGCCGGCTTCCCAGCGGTTCGCACTTGCTGTCGATGCTGCGGCCGTGATGATCAATGCGTCGACCCGCTTCACCGATGGTGGCGAGTTCGGTTTCGGAGCCGAGATCGGAATTTCGACCCAGAAGCTGCACGCGCGCGGCCCGATGGGACTGCCCGAAATGACGACGACCACCTACGTCGTGACCGGCACGGGACAGACCCGGTAGATTAGCCCCATGTCCTTACTTGCAGCCGCCGCCGAGACCACCACCGAGCACGGCCCCCACGTCAACCCGTGGGTCGTCGGTATTGTCGTCTTCTCCATTCTTCTATTCCTGATGCTTGGTCTCCTGTCGTTCGGCAAGGGTCGCGAACACTCCTGATGAAGGCACCGGGTGACCGCCTGCGCATCGGTGTCATGGGCGGGACATTCGATCCGATCCACCATGGTCACCTGGTTGCTGCCAGCGAGGTCCGCTCGTGGTTCGATCTTGACGAGGTCATCTTCGTCCCCACGGGGCGTCCCTGGCAAAAGGCAGACCGCGAGGTTTCTCCCGCTGAAGACCGCTACCTGATGACCGTGATCGCTACGGCATCCAACCCCCGTTTCACCGTCAGCCGGGTCGACATCGACCGTGACGGACTGACCTACACCATCGATACCCTGCGCGACCTGGCGACGAAGTACGCCGACGCCGATCTTTACTTCATCACCGGTGCGGACGCCATGGCGGCGATCTTGACGTGGCGCGATCACGAGGAGCTGTTCGAGCTAGCGCACTTCGTCGGCTGCTCGCGTCCTGGTCACGAGCTTGATGAGAACTCGCTCAAGGGATTGCCCAAGGACCGCGTGTCCTTGGTCGAGATCCCCGCGCTCTCGATCTCGTCGACCGACTGCCGCGCACGCGTCGCACGAGGCGAGCCAGTCTGGTATCTCGTGCCCGATGGTGTCGTTCAATACCTTGCCAAGCACAACCTTTACGGAGCTCCTCATGACAGCAACTGATCGCGCACTCGAGCTGACCCGCGCCGCCGCCGAGGCCGCGGCCGACAAGCTCGGGGACCAGATCGTCGCCTTCGACGTCTCGGACCAGCTGTCCATCACCGATGTGTTCCTGATCGTGTCGGGCAACAACGACCGCCAGGTGCGCGCCATCAAGGACGGCATCATGGACCACCTTCTGACGCTGGGCGCCAAGCCTTTGCGTCGCGAGGGGGAGCGTGAGGGCCGTTGGATCCTCATCGACTTCGGCGAGATCGTCGTGCACGTGATGCACCAGGAAGAGCGCGCCTTCTATGCCTTGGAGCGCCTCTGGAGTGATTGCCCCTCTATCGACTTGATGTTGATGAGGTCGTGAATCGCCGCATCGTGCTATGGCGGCACGGTCGCACCGAGTGGAACGTCGGTGGGCGCGTCCAGGGCCAGAGCGACATCCCTCTTGACGAGGTCGGGCATGAGCAGGCCGCGTCGGCGGCCGCCCGCCTCGCGACCCTCAAGCCCTCTCGCATCGTCAGCTCAGACCTGGTGCGCGCGCATGACACAGCGAAGACTCTGGCCGATCTCGTGGGACTCGAGGTCGAGCTCGAGCCGCGCTTTCGCGAGATGAACTTTGGCGTTCGTGAAGGTCTGACCGTGCGCGAGGCCTGGGCCCAGTTTCCCGAGGTGATGCGCACCTGGGGGCGTATCCCGGAGGCACGGATCCCCCGCGGGGAGACCTACGCAGAGACCGGCGATCGGTTTGCGACGGGTATGCGTCGACTCGTCTCAACGATGGAAATGTCGGAGACAGTGGTGGTGGTGTCGCACGGCGCCGCGCTTCGTACGTGCATTTGTACGTTCCTCGGCATT
>JAOPXA010000018.1 GCA_025965395.1 Nocardioidaceae bacterium
GCAGCGACGGTGAAGGTGCCGACCAGAACCGACCCGATGCCGAGTGTGTCGGACTCAGGCTCCCACTTCGTCTCGGTGAAGAATCCGAGCCCGTAGTGATGGAATGTCGGGACCGCCTTGATGGCCAAGAATAGGCCGATGCCGCCCGTGATCGCCAAGACGCAGCCGGCAATCGACTGAAGTACCGTCGTGAAGATCAGGTCGCTGCCGGTGAGCCCCGATGCCAGAGCGCGCGGTTGATCTGCATCGCCGCTCGGCTCGGCGATTCGTACGGTGGTCTGCAAGGGTGCCTCGAACGCGGAAGGAATGTCGCTGTCGCGAGAAACCTAGGGGCTGCAGAGGCGAGCCAGGGCGTATCGAGGTGAACCACACATGAACACTGTGCGGCCGTTCACCCTCCCCTCCGCTGGCGGAACCAATTTGGTCGTCTTTTGCGCGTTTTGACGACCACATTGGTTCCCCCAGCGGAGGGGAGGCGGGGCTACTGGTCCTTGGCGGTGGGGTCGAGGCCTGGCTCGCTCGTGGCTTCTTGCGCGGCTTCCAGCGCCTGAGCCACTGCCGCCTCGGTCGCGGCCACGTCCTCGTTGTCAATCTCGGTGCCGGTCGGCGCATCCATGTCGACGCGGGTCTTGCTACCCCCGCCGTCGAGCGGGATCTTGCCGATCGCGCCACCGATGCTCTCCATGGCCTTCGTGAGCTCCGCAGGGATAATCCACACGGTGCTGCCGTCGCCTTGGGCGATCTTGGGCAACATCTGGAGGTACTGGTAGGCGAGAAGCTTCTGATCGGGGTTGCCGTCGTGGATGGCCTGAAAGACCGTCTGAATGGCCTGCCCTTCGCCCTGTGCTCGAAGGATCGAGGCCTCACGATCGGCCTGTGCCCTCAGGATGGCCGCCTGGCGATCACCTTCGGCGCTCAGGATCGATGACTGCTTCTGCCCCTCGGCACTCAGGATCGCCGACTGGCGTTGACCCTCGGCCGTCAGGATCGCCGCACGCTTGTTGCGATCCGCGCGCATCTGCTGCTCCATCGCATCCTTGATCGACGGCGGCGGCTCGATGCCCTTGAGCTCAACCCGGTTGACGCGGATGCCCCACTTGCCGGTCGCACCGTCGAGCTCCCCACGAAGTGCGGAGTTGATCTGGTCGCGGCCGGTGAGCGCATGCTCCAGCGTGAAACCACCGATGATGTTGCGCAACGTCGTCATGGTCAGCTGCTCGATCGCCGTGATGTAGTTGGCAATCTCATACGTAGCCGCAACCGGATCGTTGACCGTGAAGTAGATAACGGTGTCGATCGAGACCACCAGGTTGTCCTCGGTGATGACGTCCTGCGGAGGGAAGGACACCACCTGCTCGCGGAGGTCGATCATGTAGCGCACCCGGTCGACGAACGGCACCAAGAGGTTGAGCCCGGCGGGCAACGTCACGCGATACTTGCCGAAGCGCTCGACAATGCCAGCGCGCGCCTGCGGGATCGCCTTGACCGACATCGCCAGCACGACCACCGCGATGACGGCGAGGATGACGATGAAGACGGTGACTGCGGAGAGCGAGTCCATGAGGCTAGGCCTTTCGTATGACGACGGCGGTAGCGCCGTCGATCCGTGCGATGGTCACTTCGGTGCCGATTTCGATCGGAGCATCGTCACCTTCGGTGCGCGCTGTCCAATCCTCGCTACCCGCGTGCACACGGCCACCGAAGGCGTCGACGGGTCGCAGGACGATAGCGGTGGTGCCGATCAAGTTGGTGAAGCCGGTTTGCAAGGTGGGACCACGGTGAAGCCGTTCGACCATGGCGGGGCGCGCAAAGAAGAGCAACCCGACCGAGACAATCACGAAGACCGCGATGGCAAGCCATACGGCCGCACCGAACAAAGCAGGAATGGTGGCCAGCAGAGCAGCTATGCCAAACATCAAGAGCACGAGGTCCATGCTCACGAGTTCGAGCAGCACCAGCACGGCAGCCAGCGCCACCCAGGTGACCCAGGCGTTGTCGCCCATCCAGTCAAATAGCTCGTTCACGCCTTCACCATAGCCCGGAAATCATCGTGACCGGCGACCGTAGTCAGCCCTCCGGGCGCTGTAGCGTCCCCCAGCCGTGTCGACCGCGAGCCGCATTCCAAAGGTCGCTGACAGTTTTTCGGCCGTCAGCGTGTGCTCGATTGGACCGCTTGCCGAGACCTTGCCGTTGCGCAGCATCAGCACGTGAGTGAAGCCTTGGGGGATCTCTTCGACGTGATGGGAAACCAGCACCATGACCGGCGACTCTTCGTCCTCAGCGAGCACCTTGAGGCTTGCGATGAGGTCTTCACGTCCACCCAGATCGAGACCTGCGGCGGGCTCATCGAGCAGCAACAGCTCAGGATCGGACATCAGCGACCGTGCAATCAGCACCCGCTTCTTCTCGCCCTCGCTCAGCGTGCCGAACGTACGGTCTGCCAACGTCAGGATCCCCAGCTCGCCCATCATCTGGTTGGCACGCGCGTGGTCCTCAGGCTCGTACGATTCTTGCCACCGCCCGGTGACGGCGTAGGCCGCAGACATCACCACATCGCGGACCGGCTCGCCCTTGGGCAGTGCTTCCGCGACAGAGGAACTCGTGTGCCCGATGCGCGTGCGGAGGTCGAAGACATCGACGCGACCCAGACGTTCGCCGAGGATCTTGGCCTTGCCCGACGTCGGATGCATGTGGGCTGACGCCACCTGAAGGAGAGTCGTCTTGCCGGCGCCGTTGGGCCCGAGAAGCACCCAGCGCTCGCCCTCGCGGACCTTCCAGCTGACGCGGTCGAGGAGTCTCTTGTCGTCCCGGACGATCGTGACGTCGGAGAACTCGATGACGGCTGTCATGCACCTTCCTCAGGAGCTGGACTTGTGTGTGAGGTAAACCTATCGCGAGCCCATATTCCTGAGACGCTAACCTCGTCTCGATGACCGAGCACGTTCCTACCCAGCAGCTGTCTGACCCCACGGTCCTCGTCACGTTGACAGGGTCCGACCAAAAGGGTGTCACGACCCGCCTGTTCGATAGCCTCGCTCCGTTCGACGTCGAGGTGATCGACATCGAGCAACTTGTGCTGCGCGGCCGCCTCTCCCTCGGCACACTGCTCACGGTGCCCGGCGACCTGGAGGGCTTCGAAACCGTCGTCAGGTCTGTAGGCGACGTCTTCGGTCTCGAGGTGACGTTCGAGTACGGAATCGGCGACACTCGCGCTCGTCGGGTCGGGCGCACGCAGGTCACAGTGCTCGGCGCCCCGTTGCGACCCTCAGCGTTCTCCGCCATCACCGGGCGAGTCGCCGAGGCTGGCGGCAACATCGATCGCATCCTGCGACTTGCCCGCTACCCGGTCACCGCCATCCGCCTGGAGATCTCCGGCGCCGAGCCTGAGGTCCTCCGCATCGCTCTCGCGGCCGAGGCCGCCCAGCAAGGCGTCGACGTCGCCGTGCAGCCCGCAGGCCTCCAGCGGCACGCTCAACGCCTTGTCGTCATGGACGTGGACTCGACGCTGGTGCAAGGCGAGGTGATCGAGATGATCGCCGCCCACGCCGGGTTCGAGCGCGAGGTGGCCGAGGTGACCGCCGCCGCCATGCGTGGCGATGTCGATTTCGGCCAGTCACTAACCGCCCGGGTCGCCCTCCTGAAGGGTGTCGACGCAAGCGCGCTCGACCTCATCTACGAGGCAATCGTCTACACCCCGGGTGCGCGGACGATGATCCGTACGCTTAAACGTCTCGGCTATCGCTTTGCGCTTGTGAGCGGCGGATTCACTCAGGTCATCGCCCGGATCGCGGCGGAGCTTGAGATCGACTACTTCGCCGCCAACGAGCTCGAGATCGCCGACGGCAAGCTGACCGGCCGCATCGTAGGTCCGATCGTCGACCGCGCGGGCAAGGCCGAAGCGTTGCGCAGGTTCGCCGCCGAGGCCAAGATATCCGTGCAAAACACCGTTGCCATCGGCGATGGAGCCAATGACCTCGACATGCTCGCAGCGGCCGGCCTTGGCATCGCATTCAACGCCAAACCGATCGTGCGCGACCAAGCACATACCTCGGTCAACGTGCCCTATCTCGACGCGATCGTCTACCTCTTGGGCATCACGCGCGAAGAGGTCGAGGCAGCGGACGCGGCGGACTAGCGGCCGAGGCATCTGTTCCGACGTGTAGCCTGGTTGCGCGGATCAACTACCACGAGGACCCTCACGCATGACTGCTCTTGACGTGCCCGGCTCGTTGCGGATGACCCGAACCTTCGGATTCGTCTTCATCACGTCGGCGATCTTCCTCGCCATGGCCGCGTCGTCGGCGCCATCACCGCTCTATCGCGTCTACCAGGACGAATTTGGGTTCTCCGCGGTGATGTTGACCGTCATCTTCGCGATCTACACACTGTGTCTGCTCATCGCGCTCTTGATCACGGGATCACTGTCGGACTGCATCGGGCGTCGTCCTGTCTTGATCGCTGGCCTAGGGCTCCTCGCGGTGAGCATGGCACTGTTTCTGTTTGCCACCGGCACCGCGGGTTTGATCCTCGCTCGGAGCGTTCAGGGTTTTGCGACAGGAACCCTTCTGGCGGCGCTTGCTGCCTCGGTGATCGACCTTGAGCCCCCGGGACGCACAGGGTTTGGCGCCACCACCAACAGCGTCGCCCCGCCCCTCGGGATGGGATTCGGAGCGGTCATTGCTGCGCTTGTCATCGACGCCAGCGACTCGCCCGCCGACGTTATCTTTTTCTCGCTCTCCGTCGTGTTTGCACTCATGACACTCATAGCCCTCGCTCTCCCGGAGACCTCTCCCAGACGAGGCGGATGGCGCAGGTCGCTGATCCCCCGCCTGGGCGTCCCCGCAACTGCTCGAGCGCCGTTTCTGCAGAGCATTCCCGCGTTGATGGCATCGTGGTCCCTGGGCGGGCTGTACTTGTCGCTTGGTCCCTCGCTCGTGAGCAAGGTGCTCAGCGGGTCCTCTCACCTCGAGGAAGGACTCGTAGTGATCTGTCTCGCCGGTGCAGGCGCTTCGGCCTCGTTTGCGCTGCGCAAACGTACGCCCCGCGAGATCACCTTGTTCGGCACCACCGCTCTCGCTGTCGGAACCGCCTTGACCATCGTGGCGATCGCCGCGGAGTCACTGCCGGGATTCTTCGTAGCGACTCTCGTCGCAGGCACCGGATTCGGCACCTCGTTCCTCGGCGTGGTGCGCTCACTCGCACACGCAACGGGGCCTGCCGAACGAGGCGAGCTGTTCGCGTCGATGTACGTCGTCAGCTACCTGGCATTCGGCGTCCCGGCGATCATCGCCGGCATCTTGACGCAGGTCATCGGGCTCCGTGACACAGCGATGATCTACGCCGTGTTCGTGATCGTCCTGGCGACCACCGCGGCGCTTGCCCGAAAGCTCGGATCGACGGACTAGTCGTTGTCGTCCTCAAGACGGAAACCGAGCTTCATCGTCACTTGATAGTGCGATACATCGGTGTCCGTCACTTGGCCGCGGATGCCTGTCACCTCGAACCAGTCGAGGTGACGAAGGCTGGTGGCGGCGCGCTCGATGCCGTTCTCGATGGCCTCGTCGATGCCATTCGGGGACGTTCCGACAATTTCGGTAACTCTGTAGGTGCGATCGCTCATGATCTCATCATGTCTTATTGCCAGAAGCGCGTACCGTGGTACCTATGGATGCAAAGAAACGGCGGTCAGAGCCCGAGGCCGTCAGCATCACCTCCGCACCGATCGCCCAGAGCGACGACATGTGGGATCGCCAGAAGAAGTACGTGATCTCGATGGGCATCCGCACGTTGTGCTTCATTGGTGCGGTGGCCTTCGATGGGCCCCTTCGGTGGGTCCTCTTAGCGGGGGCAATCTTCTTGCCCTATATCGCCGTTATCCTCGCTAATGCGGGCGTGCGCAAGGTCGCTGGCACCGGCGAATTCTACACCCCCGAGCCTTTCGGTGAGCTCCCCACGAAGGCTCCCCAGAGCGAGAAGGATGACTGACCTGTTTGCGCCCGAGGGAGGCCCGGAGGAGCTGATTTGCTCGTCCAAGGGCTGCCAGAATCCAGCGACACACAGCATCCTCTGGAACAACCCCAAGATCCATACGCCCGAGCGCCGCAAGACGTGGCTGGCGTGCCCCGACCACGAGCCCACCCTGCGCACGTTCTTGTCGGCGCGCGACTTCTACAAGGAGACCCAACCGATCGGTTGAGCGCGTCTCAGCCGCACACTCCTCAAGATGTGGATACGTACACGCGTATGGAGCGCCTGCGATAGGCGGCTAAGTCTCCACATCGCGGGGATGGGATGGGGCAGGCGGGACGCTTGCCGCTAGCGCGCCTCAGCCGCCGATCGAAGACATCGGTCGCGTGGGTTGCAGGAAGGCCGGGTCGTCGATGCCGTGACCAGGGAGCTTCGAGCCCATGGCGGCCACCCACTGCTCGGCCAGCTCGTCGTCGCTGGCGCCGGACCGGAGCGGGGCCCTCAGATCGGACTCGGCTCGAGCGAAGAGACAGTTGCGAATCTGGCCATCCGCTGTGAGTCGCGTGCGGTTGCAGTCGCCGCAGAACGGTCGCGTGACCGAGCCAATGATGCCGACCGTATGAGGACCGCCATCGATCTGGAACCTCTCGGCGGGAGCCGAGCCACGACCGTCCAGAGGGGTCAACGAAAAGTGCTGACCGAGCGAGGCCAACGTCTCATCGGCCGTGACCATCTGCTCGCGACTCCAGCCATGCTGCGCATCGAGGGGCATCTGCTCGATGAAGCGCAACTCGTACTCACGCTCAAGGCACCAGGTCAGCAGCTCAGCTGCTTGGTCGTCGTTGATGCCGCGGAGAAGGACGGCATTGACTTTGACCGGCGCCAGCCCGGCATCGTGTGCAGCGGACAGCCCGGCAATCACGTCGGGAAGGCGATCGCGGCGAGTGATCTGCTCGTAGGTCTCTCGGCGCACCGTGTCGAGGCTGATGTTGACGCGGTCGAGCCCGGCATCGGCAAGTGCCTGCGCCGTGTGCTTGAGGCCAAGTCCGTTGGACGTGATCGCGGTGCGCGGGCTACGACCATCGACCATCGACATCGCCTTGGTCTCCGCAACGATCTGCGGAAGCCCACGCCTCAACAGCGGCTCCCCGCCGGTGAACCGCACGTCCGTCACGCCCAACCGCTCGACACCGATTCTGAGCAGCCGAATGAGCTCCTCGTCGGTCAATGTCTCCTCGACCGGCATCCAGTCGAGGCCCTCGGCAGGCATGCAGTATTGGCACCGAAGATTGCATCGATCCGTGAGAGAGACGCGCAAATCGGTGGCGACGCGACCGTAGCTGTCGGCGAGCGCAAGGATCGGTGCGGCAGCATGCATACTCTCATCCTAGGGTGCCCCCGCGACCCGGCATCGCGAAACTAGGATCGGCCAACTAACGTCGTAGGTGTGTATCGCTTCGTGCTGAGCCGACGCTGGATCGGGTTCGCCATTTTCGTCGCCGTCTTGTCGACGATCTGCATCCAGCTTGGCATGTGGCAGTTCCACCGCCTGGGCGCACGTCTCGACAACAACAAGATAGTGACGTCGCATTTCAACACGGCTCCCGTGCCGATTCAGGAAGTGTCGTTGCCCTCACGCGATCCCACCAAGGACGATGAATGGACCCGGGTCACGGCAACAGGGACGTACGATCTCAACCACCAGATCACCGTCAAGTACAAGACGCGCGACTCGGTCGCTGGCGTCGATGACGTGACGCCACTCGTGCTCGACTCAGGCGCAGCCGTCCTCATCGACCGAGGCTGGATGGAGTCAGACAACAACACCCAGCAGGTCACCGATGTGCCTCCCCCGCCGTCCGGAACCGTGACAGTGTCCGGCTGGTTGCGCCTCAACAACGGGGCCACCGGTCAGCCTGTCACCCCGAGCAACGGCCAGGTGCGTGCCATATCGACCAAGGGCGTCCAGAGCACCGTCCCGTACAAGCTCTATTCGGGATACATCAACGCGCTCAGCCAAGATCCCGAGCCAACCACCAAGCTAGCGGCCGAGCCGGAGCCGGAGCTCGGCCAGGGTCCGCACTTCTTCTACGCGCTGCAGTGG
>JAOPXA010000060.1 GCA_025965395.1 Nocardioidaceae bacterium
AGAAGGCCACGAGCTCACCGGCGTCCTCGGGCGAGATGGGTCGAAGATGGACCGCGCTGCCGTCGCGCAGCAAGACGTCGGCTTCCCAATGCTCTACGGCATACGCCTCGTCATCCACAGTGTTCAACCTACCCCGTCACCGCGCGGCGTGGCGATGCGACCGGACGCTGGACGACGGCGAGAATGGACCCCTAACCCCTGACCGATCAGGAGAGGCCGCATGCCCAAAAGAGGCGCCCCACCCCCACTCGACGACTTCGACGAACACATCGTCGACACCGATGTCGGCGACGAGATGCGCGCGAGCTTCCTGGAGTATGCGTACTCAGTGATCTACTCCCGCGCCTTGCCTGACGCGCGCGATGGTCTCAAGCCCGTGCAGCGCCGCATTCTCTACACAATGGGCGAGATGAACCTGCGCAGCGACCGCGGGCACGTCAAGAGCGCCCGCGTGGTCGGTGAGGTGATGGGTCGTCTGCACCCCCACGGCGACGGGTCGATCTACGACGCGCTGGTGCGCATGGTCCAGCCATGGTCGATGCGCCTCCCCTTCATCGACGGCCACGGCAACTTCGGCTCGCCCGATGATCCACCTGCGGCCATGCGCTACACCGAGTGCCGAATGGATGAGGCTGCCGAGGCGATGACCGCCTCGATCGGCGAGGACACAGTCGACTTCAAGCCCAACTACGACGGACGGGAGACCGAGCCCCAAGTCTTGCCGGCCGGGCTCCCCAACCTTTTGATCAACGGTTCCTCGGGCATCGCCGTAGGCATGGCGACCAACATCGCACCGCACAACGTCATCGAAGTCGTCCAAGCACTGCGCCACCTCATCAAGCACCCCAAGACCGACCTTGACGGGTTGATGCGGTTCATACCCGGCCCCGACCTGCCTACGGGCGGCAAGATCGTCGGCCTTGAGGGCGTCCGGGATGCCTACGCCACGGGCCGAGGGAGCTTCAAGATGCGCGCGACCGCCCGCATCGAGTCGATCACGCCCCGCCGCAAGGGCATCGTCGTGACGGAGCTTCCCTACAACGTCGGTCCCGAAAAGATCATCGAACGCATCAAGATCCTCGTGCAGACCAAGAAGCTCCAAGGCATCTCCGACCTCAAGAACCTCACGGACCGCAAGAAGGGCCTGCACCTCGTCATCGAGGTCAAGAACGGCTTCGTCCCCGAGGCGATCTTGGAACAGCTCTACCGCCAGACGCCGATGGAGGACTCCTTCGGCATCAATGCGGTGGCCCTGGTCGACGGGCAACCGCGCACGATGGGGCTCAAGGAGATGCTCGAGGTCTACCTCGAGCATCGGATCACCGTCGTGCGTCGACGCACCGCTTTCCGCCGCGCGAAGGCAGCCGACCGCCTGCACCTCGTCGAGGGGGTCCTTATTGCGATCCTCGATATCGATGAGGTTATCCAGCTGATCCGCACCAGCGACAACCCTGCGCAGGCTCACGAACGACTCATGGGAGTTTTCGATCTCTCGCAGGAGCAGGCGACCTACATCCTCGCGTTGACCCTGAGCCGCCTCACCAAGCTGTCACGCCTTGACTTCGAGACCGAGCGCGATGAGCTCAACGCCACGATCGCCGCGCTCGACGAGATTCTCGGCAACGAGACCGTCCTGCGTGGGGTCGTGAGCGACGAACTGGCAGAGATGGCCAAGCAGTTCGGCACACCGCGCCGCACCATCCTCCTCGAGTCGGCCGGTCTTCCGGCCACTGCAGCCGCTCCGCTTGAGGTGTCCGACGAGCCGTGCTGGGTGCTGATGTCAGCGACCGGGTTGCTCGCCCGCACGGCCGACGACGCTCCCCTGGGCGACTCGGCGGCTCGGGTCAAGCACGACGCGATCATGTCTGCCGTACGCGTGACGACACGGGGCGAGCTCGGCCTCGTGACGAGCGACGGCATCGTCCACAAGATCAACGTCCTCGACCTACCGTCGCTTCCGCCCACCGCCCACTCCCCCAATCTTCAAGGCGGCGTGCCGCTGTCCGAGCTGGTCAGCACGACCGCACGTCCCCTCGCGCTCATGCCCTTCGATCCCACGTCACCGGGGCTCGCAATCGGCACCCGCGACGGGATCGTCAAACGCATACGACCCGACTATCTTGCCAATCGCGACTCCTGGGAGATCATCACGCTTGCCGACGGGGACCAGGTGATCGGTGCCGTTCAGCTGGCCACCGGCACGGAGGAGTTGGTGTTCATCACCAGCGACGCCCAGCTCTTGCGCTACTCGGCTGAGCTCGTACGACCCCAGGGTCGCTCCGGTGGAGGCATCGCTGGCATCAAGCTGGCCGCTGGCGCTACCGCCGTCTCCTTCGGATCCGTCGCGGATGCCGCGGGGGCCGTGGTCGTGACGGTCGCCGTAGCCTGAGCTGCACTCCCCGGCACGCAGCCCGGCGCAGCCAAAGTCACTCCGCTCGAAGTCTACCCACCGAAGGGACGCGCGACTGGCGGCGTGCGATGCCACCGGCTGCTCAAGGGCGAAGACGCGCTGCTCCTTGCCTGGGCCGGAGCGGGTCCAGCGATGGCGTGCGCGAGCAGCGGGTCGGCGGTCGACCTGCCCGCATCCAGCGATCGGCGAGACGGATCCGGTGTTCCTGTCGTCCAACCCATACTTGCCATCACGAGCCCCGCGGCTGCGCTGACGACGAACCCGCGCGTGCGAGACTGAAACGTGCCCACCACTCGACGATTCCTGCTGATCGGTCTGCTGATTGCTCTGTCCGGAATGCTCGTTGCCTGCGGCTCGGGCGACGACTCCAAGCAATCCACCGCCGACCTGGCCCCTCGGCTTAAGAGTGCCAAGAAGCAGATCGACACCGCCGAGACGGTCGACCTAGGCATGGCGACCAAGGAAGTGCCGTCAGGGGTGACAGGTCTGCTCTCAGCCACTGGCAAGGGCAATCATGCGCCAGCCTTCGAGGGCAAGGTCAAAGTTGTCACGAGCGGCGCGACGATCGGTGCCGATGTCATTGCGGTCGACGGCCAGGTCTATGCCAAGACCGGATTCGCGCCCGTGTTCGTCAAGATTGACCCGGCCAGCTTGGGCGCACCGGATCCGGCAGCGTTGTTCGCCAGGAGCGGCGGCGTTTCCGATCTGCTGATCAAGACAACGGCGCTCAAGGCTGGAGACAAGACGCGTGAGGGTGAGGACGTGCTCACCACGATCACCGGCACCCTCGACGGCGCCACAGTCCAGTCACTGATCCCGACGGCCGATGCGGCTCAGACGTTCTCGGTGACCTACAAGCTGACAGACAAAAATCAGTTGCGCGCTGCCACGATCACCGGGCCGTTTTACGATGCGACCGCAACGACCTACACGCTGACGCTCAAGCTCCTCGACGAGCCGCTGACCGTCCAAGCCCCGTGACCACCACACGTGAGCCTTAGCAGCACCCCACCGCTCGGCAGACGCTCACGCCTCCTGCTGGGGCTCGCGGCAGCGGCAATCGCCTTCGCCGCCGCTGATACGTACGTCGTGGTCCTCGCTTTGCCAGACATGATGTCGTCGGTCGGGCTCGATGTGGACCAGCTGCAACGCGCGGCGCCGATCATCTCAGGCTTCCTGCTGGGCTACATCGGCATCCTGCCGCTCATCGGCCGGATCTCCGACCTGCGCGGCCGGGTCCCCGTCCTGGTCGGGTCGATGCTCATCTTCGCCATGGGCTCGGTCATCACCGCAGCAGCCTACAACCTGGACACCCTGGTCGCGGGCCGATTCATCCAAGGTGTCGGCGGCGGCGGTCTCATCCCACCGACCCTCGCCCTCGTGGCCGATGCGTGGCCCCCCGCTCGACGAGGGCTTCCCCTCGGCATCGTCGGGGCGGTCCAGGAGCTCGGCAGCGTCCTCGGCCCGTTGTATGGCGCCGTGATCCTTGCGTTCGGCGACTGGCGCGACATCTTCTGGCTCAACTGTGCCGTTGCCTTGGTGATTGCGGCCGCCATGTCGCGGCTCGGTGACCGTGACACGAGCACAACCCGCCCGCGCGCACCTATCGATTGGATCGGCCTGGCACTCTTCGTGATCGGCCTTGTGGCCTTCACGCTCGTGCTGATGCAACCAGATTCCTTGACGACCGGGGTGACGAGCGGTCGAGCCTTCCTGCCGATCCTTGGTGAGTCACGTTGGCTGACGCCGATGGCCGTCACCTCGGCAGCGTTCTTCGTCGCTTTCTCGGCACGTCAGGCCCTCGCCCGCAACCCCCTGCTCGCTTGGCGTTCGTGGGCCACCACCGCCCGCCAGACCGACCTCCTCGGTGCGGGCCTCCTTGCGCTGATGCTTGGCGCAATCATCGTGACCTTCGCCTCCGCTGAGCCGGAGAACGGAGCTCTGTCGAGGCAAGCACCGTGGCTCATCCCTGTGGCTCTCGTCGCCCTCGGCGCCTTCGTCTATCGCCAACGCACCGCTGCGAGCCCCTTGATCCCCCAACGCGCCCTCGCCGCGCGGCCCGCATGGGGGGCGCTTGTCGTGTCGTTCTTCATCGGCGCAGCGCTGATCGCGGCGCTCGTCGACATTCCACTTTTCGCCCGCCTGACCGTTTACCGAGACTCTCAGCTGGACGCTGCGCTCGTGCTCGTACGCTTCCTGATCGCGCTCCCCGTTGGAGCAGTCCTTGGCGGATACCTGGCGCGCTGGTTCTCGCCGCGTGTGCTGACACTGTTCGCGATGGCCGTCAGCGCCGTCGCCTTCGTCCACATGGCGACCTGGGACCGGTACGCGCTCAACGACTCATACGAGACCATTTCGCTGATCGTGGCCGGCCTCGGCTTCGGGCTTGCCATCGCGCCGGTCAACGCCTCGCTCCTCGAGTTCACCGCCGACACCGTCCACGGCATCGCAAGCGCGCTGCTTGTGGTGGCCCGCATGATCGGCATGCTGATCGGAATCTCCGCTCTCACGACCATCGGCCTGCACGCGTTCTATGCCGCTTCCGACCGGATCGCGCCGGTTCAGGACCTCTGCAACGGAAGCGATACCGCGTGCCAGGCCTACCGCGACGCACTCTTGGACGCGGGGATATCGCAACTGCACGCCGTCTTCATCGGGGCGGCGGTCTGCGCTGCCCTTGCGGGTGTCCTGGCTGCTTTCCTCCTGCCGGCGCGAGATACGGTAAGACCGTGAATGATTTCTCTGATCTGTTGGCAGCAAACCAGACATACACGCAATCGTTTGACCTGGCCGGGTTCGACGGAGTCGCACGCGCAGGAGTCGCGATGGTGACGTGCATGGACTCGCGCATCGACCCTCTCCGCATGATCGGCCTGCACCCGGGCGACGCCAAGATCCTGCGCAATCCCGGTGGACGCGTGACCGACCAAGCGCTCGTCGCGCTCGTGCTCGGCGTCAACCTCCTCAACGTCGATCGCGTGCTCGTGGTCGAGCACACCCGCTGCGCCATGGCATCGTCGACCGAAGCCGATCTGCGCCAGAAGGTCGGCAATGCGGCAAACGTCGACGCGTCGTGGATGACGCTTGGCGCGATTGACGATCAGCGCGCGACCATCATCAACGACGTCCAGCGCGTGCGCACCCACCCGTTGATCAGGGATTCCGTGCTCGTCGGCGGTTTCCTCTACGACGTCGACTCAGGAAAGCTCGAACAGGTCGTCTGATCCTTCGGGCGTCGACGCCCCACATCGTGCGACGTGCCTGCTGCCGCAAAAGGCCTCACCTGCAGGTGGCGGTTGTTACATGTGAAAGACGAGTGACTGATGATCGCAGTAACGGGTACATCCCGGGTATGTCAGTCAGTCAAGGGAGTCGCGTCACCTGGAACACGTCCCAAGGGACGACGCACGGCGTGGCGGTGGAGAAGCGCACCAAGCCGTTCCAGTTCGACCGCCAGAAATTCAACGCATCCGGTTCTGAGCCTTATTGGATCGTGGAGTCTGACACGACAGGCGCCCGAGCTGCCCACAAAGAAAGCTCGCTGGCGCTGAAGTAGTTGATGGTCGACGATGGAGATTCCCGTGACGCTGGCCTCAGCGACCTCGAGCGCGCCCTCGAATCCCACATTCTGAATCTCTTGAACACACGCGAGCAGGGAAAGACCATCTGCGTGTCTGAAGCTGCCCGCGCCGCGTCTGACGATTGGCGCGCATTGATGGAACCGGCACGGCAGGCTGCCAAGCGACTCGTCGACGCTGGCGAAGTCGTCGTCACGCAGAGCGGGCGGATCGTCGATATCTCGACTGCCAAGGGTCCGATCAGGATTCGACGCGCAGACTAGGCGTCGATGCGGGCCGTGTCGAGCTCGTAGGCGCCCTGCACGATGAACTCTTTGCGAGGGGCGACGTCGTTGCCCATCAACAGCTCGAACACGTCGCTGGCCACCGCTGCATCGTCGACCGTCAAGCGCCGCAATGTGCGATGCCGCGGGTCCATCGTCGTCTCGGCCAACTGATCGGCGTCCATCTCGCCCAGGCCCTTGTAGCGCTGGACCGGGTCCTTCCACCGCTGACCCTTCTTCGTGAGCTCGGCTAGCTTGCGCTGAAGCTCGGGGTCGGAGTACGTATAGACGTACTTGTCCTGGTCTTTCTTCGGGTTGACGAGCTCGATCCGATGAAGAGGGGGCACCGCGGTGAACACGCGCCCCTGCTCGACGAGCGGACGCATGTAACTGAAGAACAACGTC
>JAOPXA010000081.1 GCA_025965395.1 Nocardioidaceae bacterium
GCTCGAGCTCCGGGACCGTAGGCAGCAGACCCGTGCGAACCGACGGCTCGGCGAACTGGGCCCAGCACCCGAACTGAGTTCGGACCCGAAGCTCTTCTAGGCCGCGCTCGCCGGTAGGCCGAGTGGCAGAGCTGCGAAGACCTCGTTCGCTGCAGCAGCTGCTGCGAGCTGGACGTCTGGCAGCAGGTGGCCGTACAGGTCGACTGTTGTGGTGATCGACTCATGTCCGAGGCGTCTCTGGATCACTGGCAGCGGAACACCCGCTGAGATCAGCCAGGAGGCGTGTGAGTGGCGCAGGTCGTGGATTCGGGGCCGTGGGGTCATCAGGCCCGCGCGCTCGCACGCAGGGACCCAGTAGCGGCTCGTCACGGTTCTGTGCCGGAGTTGGCCTCCGTGGGGCATGGTGAACATGAACCCGGTTGGCCGGCGGCCGCGTGCGTGCTCCTCGAGCTCGGCGACGATCTCGGCGGGGAGCGTGATGGTCCGGTTCGACTTCTTGGTCTTCGTGGGCCCGATCTCGCGCAGCGACTTCGTCGAGTCCCACTTCGCGGCCTTGTTGATCCTGACTGTGGAGGCCTTGAAGTTGAAGTCGCGGACCTGCACAGCCTCAGCTTCGCCGTACCGGCATCCGGATCCGGCGAGGAAGTCGACAAGTGGTCGGAACCGGTCGTCGACGCTGGTGCGGAGCGCGGCGAACTCTTGGACCGTGAGGAACATGTTCTCGGTCTTCTCGTGTTCGGTGCGCCGGGGCAACCTGATGCCCTTGCACGGTGAGGCGTCGATGATGCCCTTGAGGACCGCGGCGTCGAGCATGGCCGCGAGGAGCCCGTGCTGGTTGGCGACGGACTTGTCGGAGTAGCCCTTGCGCTTCTTCCCACCGTTGGAGAGTTCGTTGATGGATCGGGCGACGGCGTCGTGGTCGATCGAGTCGAGCGGCATGGTCCCGATGAGTCGGCCCCAGGTCCTGGCGTAGAGACGTTCGTAGCCGCCGCGTGTGCCGTCGGTGATGCCGGTCAGGTGCTCGATGTACTGCGCGGCCCATTCGTCGAGGGTGGGGGTGGTGACCTTCTTCAGGCCCTCGCGGAGGTTGATGTACTCGAGGGCCGACTTCGGGCCCAGTGCGTCGAGCAGCTTGCAGAACTCTTCCGCTGCGTCGCCACTGTCGAACGTTTCGGAGGTCTGCACATTTTTCACCCGGAATCGCACGCGATAGGTGACGGAGCCGTCCTTCGCTACGTGCACGATTGGCGACCTCATAGCGGCAGCCTAAGCGCGCGAGGTGACGAAATCGAACAGGTGTCCACGAGTCGTGGGTACACGGTGGGTATACGGCGAATGACATGACGGTGTTTCCGCAGGTCATCCCTGGTGCGCGAGGGGGGATTTGAACCCCCACATCCTTTCGGATACTGGCACCTGAAGCCAGCGCGTCTGCCGTTCCGCCACTCGCGCTCACACCAAGGAAGGTGTCCGGATCGACCAACTTGTTGCGAACAAGAAGCAAGCCAAACCGACGGCCGAGTCTAACAGCATCGCGGGGGTGTTCCCACCGGCAGATATGGTCCCGACCGATACGATCGTGGATAGTCCGTAGGAACCAGAGGAGCCCCACTGTATGGCTGGCGTGTTGCAGCGCTTCGAGCAAAGACTCGAAGAAGCGGTATCGGGCGCGTTCGCGCGCGCATTCCGCAGCGCCGTGCAGCCGGTCGAGATCGCGGCCGCTCTGCAACGTGAGGTCGACAACTCGGCGCACATCATGTCGCGTGATCGCACCCTCGTTCCCAACGATTTCGTCGTCGAGCTGTCGCCCGTCGACTACGGCCGCCTCGCGACTTTCGCCGGCACCTTGTCGGCCGAGCTCAGCACCTTGGTCCAAGATCACGTCAATGACCAGCGCTACACCCTGCCCGGTCCGATCAGCATCAACTTCAAGGAAGCCGCCGAGCTCAGCACGGGGCGGTTCCGCGTACGCAGCTCCACCAACGCCTCGGTCACTCCGGTGGCCGGACAGCGCATGACCGACACGGCGATTCGACGCGCCGAAGCCGTCCTGGAGGTCAACGGCATGCGCCACCCGCTCATCAGCCCGGCCATCGTGCTCGGCCGCGGCGCCGAGGCGGACCTGCGCATCAACGACCCAGGCATCTCGCGGCGGCATGCCGAGATCCGTACGCGCAGCGTCAACGGACTGCCCCAGGTCAGCGTCGTCGACCTCAACTCCACCAACGGAATACTGGTCGACGGACGCCGTGTGCAAGACGCCACCTTGCGCGACGGCTCCACCATCGTGATGGGCAAGACCACCATGACCATTCGGATCACCACCCCGGAGGCGTGAGTGACCGAGTTAACCCTGACGCTTATCAAGCTCGGCTTTCTTGCCGTGTTGTGGCTCTTCGTCCTCTCGGCAGTGTCCGTGATCCGTTCTGACATCTTCGGCACCAAGGCCGAATCGACGCAGAAGCAACGCCCCAAGGCCGCGGGCAAACCCAAGCCCAACGCCAAGCGTCGCAAGCCCGCGCGCGGCACCCCGACCAAGCTGCAAGTCGTCGACGGTCCCAACGCTGGCCAGAGCGTCCCCCTGTCGTCTGAGCCGATCTTGCTTGGCCGTGGCACTGACGCCGCGATCCGCCTCGACGACGACTACGTCTCGA
>JAOPXA010000086.1 GCA_025965395.1 Nocardioidaceae bacterium
CGCCACCGCCTGATAGGTCGCTAGCAGTGCAGCCTCGGATCGGCGTGCCGCGGCGGCCAGCGCCTCGTCCGTCGGCGCGGAGAGGGGCTTGGGCTCCAGACCTATGCGGCGCGCCGCGTCATCGAGCCGCCCGGTGGCCAGCAGTGCGCCTCCAGCAGCCGCCAGTGCGAGAATTCCGCCGCTTGAGGCAAGGAAGACGCGGCGAGTCAGCACCTTGCGAGATTATCCCGTGGATCGCGCAACCGCTAAGGTGGTGGGCGAACCACTCAGCGATTGCACCATCCACAACTGAAAGGCGACCCGATGTCTCCATCGAACGATCGCCTCGTCGCCCTGATCGAGCCAGTGCTCGGCGAACTCGGCTTCGACCTCGAAGACCTCGAGCTCACCCCGGCAGGAAAGAAGCGCGTCCTCACGATCGCCGTCGACAAGGATGGCGGCGTCACCCTCGATGAGATCGCCGACGTGACCCGCGCAATCTCGCCCGTCCTCGACGATTCTGACGTGCTGGGCACGCTTCCCTACCTCCTCGAGGTCACCTCGCGTGGAGTGAGCCGGCCGTTGTCGCTCCCACGCCACTGGCGTCGCAACAAGGACCGCCTGGTCCGGGTCTACCTCAACGACGGCACTCTCATCGAAGAGCGGATCCGCGAGAGCAACGACCTATCCGTACACCTAGGCACAGCCGAGATCGCCTATGCCGACATCGAGAGCGCGCTCATCCAGGTCGAGCTCGGCGGAAGAAAGAGCTGACATGGACATCGACATGAGCGCCCTGCGCGCACTCGAGCACGAAAAAGACCTGTCGTTTGACGTCGTGGTCGAAGCCATCGAAAAGGCACTCCTCGTGGCCTATCGCGGCACCGACGGCGCCCACCCGCACGCCCGCGTCGAGCTGGATCGCAAGACCGGCCACGTCGTGGTCTGGGCCCGCGAGCGCATCTCTGACGGCGAGACGTCCGAGGTCACCTACTCGGAAGAGTTCGATGACACGCCCACGGGATTTGGCCGCATCGCCGCCACGACCGCGCGGCAGACGATCCTGCAACGCCTCCGCGAGGCAGAGGACGATCGTACGTTTGGTGAGTTCTCGGCCAAGGAAGGCGACATCGTCTCCGGCATCATCCAGCAGGGACGCGAGCCCGGTGACGTCTTGGTCGACCTCGGTCGCGTCGAGGCGCTCATGCCTGCCGCCGAGCGTGTGCCGGACGAGAAGTACGTCCACGGCGAGCGCATCAAGTGCCTCGTCGTCAGCGTCCGCAAGGGCATGCGCGGACCGCTCGTGCAGGTCTCGCGCACGCACCCCAATCTCGTACGCAAGCTGTTCGCCCTCGAGGCTCCGGAGATCGCCGACAACTCGGTCGAGATTGTCGCACTCGCGCGCGAGGCCGGCCACCGGACCAAGATCGCCGTACGCTCCAACGTGCCCGGCATCAACGCCAAGGGCGCCTGCATCGGTCCTCTGGGCGCGCGCGTGCGCAACGTGATGCACGAGCTCCACGGCGAAAAGATCGACATCGTCGACTACAGCGACGATCCCGCGGCCTTCATCGGCCACGCGTTGTCGCCGTCCCAGGTCAAGGGAGTCACCATCGTCGACGAGGTCGCCAAGGCGGCTCGCGTGGTCGTTCCTGACTTCCAGTTGTCCCTCGCCATCGGCAAGGAAGGGCAGAATGCGCGCCTCGCCGCCCGACTCACCGGGTGGCGGATCGACATCCGCTCCGATGCCGAAGGCGCGCCCGCTTCGACGAACGGCTAGACTTGTCCGTGGTTGTCCGCACGTGCATCGGTTGTCGAGAGCGCGTGGATAAATCAGAGCTTGTGCGATTTGTGCAGATCAACGGTGTCATCACCCCCGATCTGGACGGCCCGCACCACGGTCGAGGGGCGCATCTGCACCCCAAGATCACCTGTCTCGAGCTAGCGACGCGACGTAAGGCGTTCGGCCGGGCTCTCAAGTTTGAGGGTCCGATTGATGCGTCCGCGATGGTGGCGCTGATCGAGCCGAAACATCAACCGTAAGCACGCTGTTCGCCCACCCGGGGCGGACGCACAGAAAGAAATCGGAGCATCTGCTCATGAGCCCTCGATGAACTCGTCCAAATGAGCCTGCACGTCAACTAGCGGCCTGTCCCCTTCCAGGGTGGCAAGCCCCCTGAAGGAGAAAAGTGGCTGTAAGAGTCCATGAACTCGCGCGCGAGTTCGGAGTCACAAGCAAGGAAGTCCTGTCGACACTGAGCGACATGGGCGAATACGTGAAGTCTGCGTCCTCGACCGTCGAACCCCCGGTCGTCCGCCGTCTTAAGGAAGAGCACGGCGACAAGCTGCGCACGGCCGGAGCCAAGAAGAAGCCGGCCGCCAAGAAGGCTGCTGACGCCGACGAGGCTCCGGCAACCCCGATCACCATCGTCGAGGCCGCCGTCGGCACGCAGACCGTGGCACCCGCGCCTGCGCCCGCAAGCACCGGTCCGACACCGGGTCCCCGTCCTGGTCCTGCGCCCACACCGGTCGCTGAGCCGGTGGCTGCCGCTGCACCCGTAGTCGAGGTCGCGCCTGCGGCTCCCGAGGCCGCTGCACCTGCGCCTGCCGAAGAGGCCCCTCCGGCCGCCGATGGCCCGCGCCCTGGTGGTCCTCGTCCGGGTCCGCGCGCGCCCAGCGTGCGTCCGGGCAACAACCCGTTCTCGTCCAAGCAAGGTATGCAGCGCCCTCAGCGTCCTGGTGACGCTGCGGCGCCGCGTCCGCCAGCCGCACGTGAAGGTGGCGCTCCGGCGGCGCCTGCTCGTCCCGGCATGCCGCGCCCCAACCCGGCGATGATGCCCAAGCAGTCCTCTGTCGGCGGTCCGAGCACGGCTCGCGGCCCCGGTCGCGGTGGTCCTGGTCAGGGTCGTGGCGCTCCGGGTGGAGCACCCGGTGGCTTCTCGCGTCCGAGCGCTCCCGGTCGCGGAGCACCCGCGGGTGCTGGCGCTGGCGCCGGTGCTGCTGACCGCGGTCGCGGTGCACCAGGCGGCGCTCCGGGTGGAGCACCCGGTGGCGGTTTCGCCGGTCGTCCCGGTGGCGGCGGTCCTCGCGGCAACAACCGTGGTGGCACCCAAGGCGCGTTCGGTCGCGCCGGAGGCCCCGTGCGTCGTGGTCGCAAGAGCAAGCGCGCGAAGCGTCAAGAATTCGACCAGATGCAGGCGCCCGCCATTGGCGGCGTCCGCGTCCGCAAGGGCGACGGCCAGACCGTGCGCCTGACCCGTGGTTCGTCGCTCAGCGACTTCGCCGAGAAGATCGGCGTCGATTCGGCGTCGCTCGTCGAGGTGTTGTTCCACCTGGGCGAGATCGTCACGGCGACGCAGTCGGCCAATGACGAGACGTTGCAGCTGCTCGGTGAAGAGCTCAACTACACCGTCGAGGTCATCTCGCCCGAAGACGAGGATCGCGAGCTTCTGGAGTCGTTCGACCTCGAGTTCGGCGAGAACGAGGGTGACGAGAGCAATCTCGTGGCACGCCCGCCGGTCGTCACCGTCATGGGTCACGTCGACCACGGCAAGACCAAGCTCCTCGATGCGCTCCGCACCTCCAACGTCGTCGACAAGGAGGCCGGTGGCATCACGCAGACCATCGGCGCCTACCAGGTCGCCACGTTGGTCGACGGCACCGAGCGACGCATCACCCTCATCGACACACCGGGTCACGAGGCCTTCACGGCCATGCGTGCTCGTGGCGCCCAAGCCACGGATATCGCCGTGCTGGTCGTCGCTGCTGACGATGGCGTCATGCCCCAGACAGTGGAGGCGCTTAACCACGCCAAGGCCGCCGGAGTGCCCGTCGTCGTCGCGGTCAACAAGATCGACAAGCCCGACGCCGATCCGACCAAGGTCCGCGGCCAGCTGACCGAGTACGGACTGGTCCCTGAGGAGTATGGCGGCGACACGATGTTCGTCGACGTCTCTGCCAAGAGCCAGCTCAACCTCGACGGCTTGCTGGAGGCGATCATCTTGACCGCCGACGCCGAGCTCGACCTGCGCGCCAACCCGACGCAAAACGCTGAAGGCCTCGTCATCGAAGCGCACCTCGACCGCGGTCGCGGTCCGGTCGCGACGGTGCTGGTCCACCGCGGCACGCTCAAGGTCGGCGACTCCCTCGTGGCAGGACCCGCATACGGTCGTGTCCGCGCGTTGCTCGACGAGCACGGCAACAACCTCGAAGAGGCGACTCCGTCGCGTCCCGCCCTCGTGCTCGGCCTCACGGCCGTGCCCGGTGCCGGTGACAACTTCATGGTCGTCGCCGATGACCGTCTGGCCCGCCAGGTGGCCGAGAAGCGTGAAGCGCGCGAGCGCAACGCACTTCTGGCTCAGCGTGGTGGCCGTCGCACCCTCGAGGACTTCATGTCCTCGATGGAGAAGGGCGAGACCGACGAACTGCTCCTCATCCTCAAGGGCGAGGGTTCAGGCTCGGTCGAGGCACTCGAGGACGCGTTGTCCAAGATCGACGTCGGCAACGACGTCGCGCTGCGGGTCATCGACCGCGGTGTTGGTGCTATCACCGAGACCAACGTCATGCTCGCTGCGGCATCCAACGCGATCATCATCGGCTTCAACGTCCGTCCCCAGGGCAAGGCCACCGAGGTCGCCGATCGCGAAGGTGTGGAGATCCGTTACTACTCCGTCATCTACCAAGCGATCGACGAGATCGAGGCTGCACTCAAGGGCATGCTCAAGCCCGAGTTCGAAGAAGCGCAGCTCGGCACCGCTGAGATCCGCGACATCTTCCGCTCGTCCAAGATCGGCAACATCGCCGGCTGCATGGTCACGTCCGGCACGATCAAGCGCAACTCCAAGGCGCGCCTGTTGCGTGATGGCACCGTCATCACCGACAACGTCGACCTTGGCAGCTTGCGCCGTGAGAAGGACGACGTGTCCGAGGTTCGCGAAGGCTTCGAGTGTGGTCTCACGCTCAAGGGCTTCAACGACATCAAGGTCGGTGACGTCATCGAGACCTTCGAGATGCGGGAGATTCCGCGCGCCTAGCTCTCATCACTGGTCCGGGCGTTTCGGCGCCCGGACCAGGGGAGTGGCGAGGGAAGGAACAGGAAACTTATGGCCGGACAACGCGTACGCAAGGTCGCTGACCGCATCCACGTGATCGTCGCCCAGATGCTCGAGCGACGGATCAAGGACCCGCGCCTTGGCTTCGTGACGATCACCGATGTGCGGCTCACGGGCGACGCCCAGAACGCCTCGATCTTCTACACGGTCATGGGCACGCAAGAGGAGATCGACGGCACCGCCGCGGCTCTCGTCAGCGCGACCGGCATCATCCGGTCCGAGGTCGGCAAGCAGCTAGGTATGCGGTTCACGCCGTCGATCGAGTTCTTCCTCGACACGGTGCCGGAGTCAGCGCGCGAGATCGAGGACCTGCTTGCCAAGGCACGCGAGTCCGACCAGGCTGTTGCCTCACAGGCCGCCACGGCGACCTACGCAGGTGACGCCGATCCCTACAAGAAGCCTCGCGTCGACGAATCCAGCGAGGACGACGAGATCGACGAATGATCTCTGGTCTTGTCATTGTCGACAAGCCGTCCGACTGGACATCGCATGATGTCGTCGGGCGGCTTCGTCGTCTCGCCAACACGCGCAAGGTCGGTCACGCGGGCACGCTCGACCCGAT
>JAOPXA010000093.1 GCA_025965395.1 Nocardioidaceae bacterium
CCTCGTCGCATGAGCCAACCAGCCTTGCGGAACGCGGCCAGCGAACTGATCGCCGCTCAAGAAGGAGTCCTCACGTATGCCCAGGCGGTCCAGGTGTGCTCGCGCGCATACCCCCAACCGCCTGCCAGCTCGAATCGGTGGCGCTGCTGTCCTGCCCCGTCAGGTCGGTGCTTGGCGGACTGAGCGCACTCGGTCGCGACGGCTTCAGTGGGTTCGAGCCCGAGTCACCCACGATCGTCATCCCCCACGGCGGTGCCTTCCCTCGACGCGACGGCCTGATCGTGCACTGCTCGACCATGCTGGACAGCCGCGACGTGCATCCGCTGCGCATTCCGCCGCGCACACGCCCGCAGCGCAACTTGATCGACGAAGCGAGCTGGACGCCTACGACGCGGCTCGCGAGATCCACGGTATCCCGCACATGAGCGTGGTCCATGGGAACGCCGATCTCTTCCGCGCCAACGAGGTCGTCATCGCGGGCCCGCGACTCTTGATCTTCAGCTCATACGCCATCCGGCGCGAGCGACCCGTCGTCGGTCAGCAACTCCGCCAACTCCTGCGGCGCGGCGGCTTTCGCGGCTAGCGCTCCCACCGCGGCCCGGCCTGGGCGTGAAGGGGTTGTGGTCGTCTCAGCAACCACAACCCCTTCACGCTCGGAGGTGCTCGTGCGGGTTAGGAGGGCGCCGACGGCCAGGCGGGCTTGTCGGCGTCGTAGATCCAATCTTGGAAGAACGGCCCGAGGTCCTCCTTGGAGACCTTCTCGGCGAGCGCGATGAACGCTTTGCCTCCCCGGCTCTTGCCGTTGTAGCGGTGCTGCCACTGCTTGAGGAACGTGAAGAAGTCGCGATCGCCGATCGTGATCTTGAGCGCCTCCCACATCTGCGCACTCCGGTCGTACGTCTGAAAGCCATAGAGGTTCGCCGAGTCGGTCTGGCGCGCCGGCGGGATCTTCCACTCGTCCGCGTCCGCGGCCACGCCATTCCATGCGGCGTAGAAAACGTCCTCCGTCGTCTCGTCACTGGTCTTGGCAATGACGTTGTTGTAGTGGACGGGCGACCATTCGGCTTGCCCCTCGTTGATCCAAATATCGGTCCAGACCTTCGGCGAGACCGCGTCGCCGTACCACTGGTGAACGAGCTCGTGGGTAAAGGTGTCGCCCGCAATGTCGTCCACACTCGGGAAGATGGGGCGATCCTGTGTCTCAAGCGAGTAGTTGATGCCGTCGGGCACGGTGTCGACCACGACGCCGGTGCTGTTGCCGGGGTAGCGTCCGTAGAGCCACTCGAGTCCACGCAGGGTCTTGCCGAGGTCACCGCGTCGCTGGTTGATCACGCTCTTCTCGTCAGCAGACAACGCTGAGTCGACGAACGACCACTCGGGCACCACACGTCCGCTGCGGAGGCGCACCTTGCTTTTCAGCACGTCGTACTTGCCGATCGAGATCAGCGCAAGTTCGCTTGCCATCTGCTTCTTCTGCTTCCAGACCCACGTCCTGCGCGTGCCGGACGCGTTCTTCTTCTTCGACACCAGCTCCCCGTTGCTCGCCACCGCGGCAGAGCCGGTGCCCGCTGAGTTGGTGATCTTCGTCGGAATGGTGATCTTGAACGTGTAGGTCGCTTTGTCGCTTGGCGTGTTGTTGTTCGGGAAGCCAGCCATCGAGCCAATCGGCTGGCCCAAGAAGGTGGCGCCGTCAGACGTGACGTTCCATCCTTCGGACGATCCGTCAGCGTCGGTGTGGCTGGTGGGTATGCCGGAGTACTTCACGACGGTGGTGAATGCACCCACGACTCGCTTCGCCGGCGTGATCACGAGCTTGTACTTGATGGCGTCCGCATCGATGTCGCGTGACCACTGTGCAGGCTTGCCGTTGACCTTCACCGAGCTGATCTTCAAGCCCTCGAAATCCATGGAAAACGACTTGAGCGGCACAAGCGCCTTCGCCTTCATCGTGGACTTGGCCTTGACGGTCGATGTCTCCAGCGTCGCGCCGGGCGTCCAGGCAAGGTCGACGTCGTAGTGCTTCGCGTCATAGCCGCCGTTGCCGACGTGCGGGAACATGGCGTCGCCCGAGGTCTGCGCGCCGTCGATCGCCGTGACAGCCTCAGCCGTCGTGGTCTGAAGCGCGACGGTTCCGCCGGCAGCGAGGGCAAGCGCAACGGCTTGCACTCCCATCTTGCGGTGCCACGTCGTGTTGGTACGTCTTGCGAGATTCATGAGTCGTCCCCCCGTTGTTGTGAGAAAGCCACCGTACTCAGACCATGTGTCAGGGGGATTGCGAGCAACATCCCTTTTCTCAAGCCCAAACATGAGGACAAAGCACAATGTCGCGGACGAGGAGTTCCTCGCCCGCGACATTGCGCCTACTCAGTGGTGTCGGCTACTGAACCTTCCACGCGGTCAGGTAGCTCTGCGGAGCTCCGGGGAAGAGCACCTTCGGCTCTTGGGCCAGATTGGCCTTTTTGACGACCATCGATTCGCCAAGGGGCTCGATTGGGTCAAGCGTCTCGCCGACGCTCAGCCGGGCCATGAGGTCGATCGCGTCCCACAAGGAGCCGTAGTTGTCGCTGGTCACCGTGGCGAACTGATCACCATCAGCAATGTACTTGCGGTTCACGTCAGTGGCGTTGTTGCCAATGAGTTTCGGCAGAGGCAGACCCGCAGACTTGATCGCGTCGGGAACACCGTTAAACATCAGATCGTTGCCCGCGACGATGTACTTGGTCTTGGGGTGGGCCTGAAGGTAGCTGACGATCTTGCCGGGCAAGGTCGTCCCCGCTTCGCCCTGGTTGATCTCTAAGGGCTCGACCTTGCCGCCCGCCGCGGTGATCTTCTTCTTGAAGACCTCGGAACCTTGCACGTACGAGGGAGCCGCGGGGTCGAACATGAACACGATGCCCTCGGTGGACTTGGCGTCGGCGATCACCACATCGGCCATCAACTCGGTGAATTGAACCGTGAGCGCAGGTCCGGTCGTAATCCCGGCGATCGGGGAGTCTCCGCCGGCCTTCACATCGGGAGCGGGCGAGCCAGCGATGACCGGGATCCCGGCGGCTTTGGCCTCCTGAAGCTGCTTGTCAATGGTAGCCACTGGTTGTGTGGCGATGTAGTAGATGAAGTCAGGCTTGGTTTGCAGCGCGGTATTGAAGGCGCCGACGAAGGCCTCGGGAGTGAAGTCGGCAACGATCTCCTTGGCATTCCAGCCGAGATCTTTCGCACCTTGCTTAGCTTGAGCGATGGCTTCCGTGCACTGCGGAATGGGGCAGCCGATGAGGACCACAGACACGTCGGTGGAGGGCCGTTTGGCGAGGGGCGTCAGTTTTCTGGCGGACGGAACCTTGCTGGCGGTCTCCAAGCTGGCCTTCGCGGCGGCCACTGCCTCGGCGCTGAAGCCCGATCCCTTTGGCTTGTCGGCGCCGCCGTCGGACGACGACGACCCGCAAGCCGAGAAGATCAACGCCGAAACGATGATTCCCATGGTCCCTAGCATTCGTGACTTGTGCATGTGTGCAAACTCCTTGGCTTGATGGCGCTCTTCGAAATGAAGACGCGTCCGGGGGTATCAGCGGCCTTTGTGATCTTGATCACATCATTGAACCTCGTTGAAAGGTATTCCTGAATGGGTCACTCGTCAAGGATCGGCATTGCTTCATCGGCAGCGACTTCGGGCAAAGGGCGGCGCAGGAAAGCCGAGTGGCTTAGGATGATCGCGATGACTTCCCCCACACGACGCCGCAGCGTCTGTGTCATCGCACTCGCTGCCGCATTGACTTTCGGCCTCGCCGCCACGGCCCAGGCCGCCCCCGACCGCGCCGCCATCAAGCGCTGGTCGAGCAACGCCTCGTTCGCCAAGGGCACTGCCGACGGCATCACGATCAGCGGCGGCGGGCTCCGCATCGGCACTCCCGCGGGCACTCTCACCTACGCCGATCCGTACGGCAGCAAGAAGCCCAAGACGTACTCATTCGGCACCTGGACCTCTCCATGGGTGGCCACGTCGTTCGCTACGCGCCGCAGCGTCCCGTCGTGGAACGTCGAGCTCCCCGGTGGCACGTGGGTTCGCGTTCAAATGCGCGGCAAGACAGCCACCAAGACCAGCACCTGGGACACGATCGCCAACTACGGGTATGCGACGTCGACCGTCTACCGCCGGTCCGCCAGCACTCAGGGCGACGACTACAGCAGTGTCGCGACCGACACCGTGACGCTGGACGGCAGCAACACGTACAAGGCGTGGCAGCTCAAAGTGACGCTGCTCCGCGCACCCTCGTCAACCGCCACCCCCATCGTGACCTCACTCGGCGCCATCGCCTCCTCGTACGCTCGTCGATCGATCGCTACGAGCAAGACCACGATGACCGCCGCCAAGGACCTCGACGTCCCGCGCTACTCGCAGATGATCCACGCAGGGCAGCACGATCTGTGGGGCGGAGGTGGCGAGAACTGGTGCTCGCCGACATCAGTCGCGATGCTGCTCGGCTACTACCGCAGCGGCCCCAAGCCCGCCGACTACGACTGGTCGCCCTACGCGGACTCGCAGGTCAACCATGCGGCGCGCTACACCTACGACTACCGCTACCAGGCCAACGGCAACTGGCCTTTCAGCACCGCATACGCCGGGCGCTACGGACTCGACGCGTTCGTCACCCGCCTGTACGACCTGCGCGAGGCCGAGTCGTTCATCAAAGCGGGCATCCCGCTGGCCGTCTCGATCAAGTTCGCGAAGGGCAAGCTCACCGGGGCCCCCATCTCGGCCACCAATGGCCACCTGCTCGTGATCCGCGGGTTCACCAAGACCGGCAAGGTCATCGTCAACGATCCGGCCGCAGCAACCAACGCTTCCGTGCGCCGCACCTATAGCCGCGCGCAGTTCGAGAAGGCGTGGCTCGGCGGCAGCGGCGGCATTGCGTATGTCGTGCGGACGCCGACCACCAAGCTTCCGACGGACTCACCGCGCTGGTAGTCGGCGGTGGTCAGCCCGTGACGGTGACGATCCGGAAGTCCCAGCCCTCGGCGCCGTTGGGAATCGTCCCGACCTTCTTCCCGCTCTGCGTCATGCCGTCCTTGTCGGTCGCGCGCACCTCGATAACGTGATCGCCGGGCTCGGCGTCCCAGTCGACGACCCACTGCACCCAGGTGTCGGCCGAGGGCACGGCCGCAAGCGTGGCGACCTGCCACGTCGTCTGATCGAACCGGACCTCGACCTTCTCGATGCCCCGGTGCTGCGCCCACGCCACCCCGGCGACCTTGACGGCCCCCTTGGCGACCTTGCCCCTCGGCACGTCGATCCGCGACTGCGTCTTGACGGGCCCCTTCTCTGACCACCCGCGGTCCGTCCAGTACGCGTGAAAGTCTGCGAAGCGCGTGATCTCCCAGTCGACGACCCACTTGGTCGCGGACACATAGCCATACAGGCCCGGGACGACCTGCCGCACCGGAAATCCGTGCTCGACCGTGAGTGGCTGCCCGTCCTGAGCTACCGCCAAGAGTGCGTCTCTGCCGTCGAGGAGAACGTCGAGGGGGGTGCCGCACGTCCAGCCGTCCTGGGAGGTCGACAGCAACGCGTCGGCGCCAGCCTGAATGCCGACTTCCTCAAGGAGATCCTTCATCGGCACACCGCTCCAGATGCCGTTGCCGATCAGATCCCCACCGACGCCGTTGGACACGCAGCACAGCGTCACCCAAGCGTCCTTCAACCCGCGATCGATGAGCTGCTGATAGGTGATCGTCATCTCGCGATCGACCATGCCGTGGATCTTCAGGGACCACTCGTCCGGGGGTATGAGCGGGGGCGTGAGAGAAGTGTCGATGCGGTAGAAGTCGCCCACGGGGGTGTTCCACGGCTGCGCGAGGCCGAGGTCGGCACCCGCCGGAGCCGTCATCTTGGTCAGTGGAAGCACCAACTTCTTGCGGGCTGTCTCGACTCCCGCCCGCGCCTGCCCGAGCTTGCGGCCGACGCCCGCGAGGACCACGGACCCGACCAGCACGAGACCGGTGTTGCGCAACATCGCCCGCCGGCCCTGGACGTGCTCGCGCGGAGCCGAGGGGTTGAGCAGATGCAGCACGACGAGGGCAGTGACGCCACCAAACGCGCAGATGACCACTTGACCGGACGACGAGTCGGCAAGGTTGGCGTTGATCAGCATGCCAGCAACCGTGAACGCGACCACGCCGGCGATGGCGAGCACACGACGCGAGTTCCAGAAAGCGCCCAGCAGGGCCCCAAAGGCGAGGATCACCACCACCACGCTCGTGACGGCGAGAGGCTTGTCGGCCTTGCCGACCACCTCGATGATCGCGTGGGCGATGCCGCCTGGCGTTGCATCGATCACCGCTTCGCCGATGCCTACGACCGGCGACCGGCGGTAGGCGAAAAGGCCTGACAAAAGCTCGGTCACCGCAATCGCTGCAGCGGCAGCCACAATGCCCTTCAGTGGGTTCACAGCACCATCTTCCTGCACGGCGCCCAATCGCGCGCGACAAAGTACTGGACCGACCCAGACGTACGCTGCATAGGTGAACGCACGCGAGCCGCACCTCAGCCATAGTGCCGGTCCAACGGACAGCCCTCTGCTCACCGAGACCATCGGTCAGAACTTCGCTGCGACCGTCAGAACGTACCCAGACCGGGAGGCACTGGTCGAGTGCGCGACGGGCCGCCGCTGGACCTACACGCAACTCGAAACCGCCGTGGACGCTGTGGCGCTCGGTCTGGTGACCCGCGGGGTGCACAAGGGCGACCGCGTGGGCATCTGGGCTCCCAACTGCGCCGAATGGGTGCTCGTCCAGTACGCGACAGCGCGGATCGGAGCGATCCTCGTCAACGTCAACCCCGCCTACCGGACTCACGAGGTGGAGTTCGTCCTCAAGCAATCCGGCGTCCGCTTGCTGATTGCCACCCCCACGTTCAAGACGTCGAACTATGCCGAAATGATCGACGACGTGGCACCTCGCTGCCCTGAGTTGTTGGACATCGTGCTCATAGGCGAGGACACCTGGGACTCACTCGTCGAGGAGGGCGAACGCGCCGATGACTCAATCTTGGCCGAGATCGAGTCCACGCTGTCCGCCGACGAAGCCATCAATATCCAATACACCTCCGGCACGACCGGATTTCCCAAAGGCGCCACACTGTCGCATCGCAACATCCTCAACAACGGGTGGTACGTCGGGGAGCTTGTCGACTACTCCGAAGTCGACCGGATCTGCATACCGGTGCCGTTCTATCACTGCTTCGGCATGGTGATGGGCAACCTCGCAGCAACCACGCATGGAGCGGCCATGATCATCCCCGCACCGGCCTTCGACCCAGCACTGACGTTGAAGGCGGCAGCCGACGAAGAGTGCACGTCGTTGTACGGCGTCCCGAC
>JAOPXA010000121.1 GCA_025965395.1 Nocardioidaceae bacterium
GGCGCGGAGCGCGGTGATCTCGTCGTTGTGGGAGGAGTTCTGTCCGGGATGGTCGACTCGAATGCGCTCCCGAGGAGCCTGCGGCATCTCTCCCCCATGCGTCTTAATGCGCAGGGCAGAGGCTAGGTCGTTGCGAGACTTCGGGTTGCGGGGGTTGAAAGACTTGGGAACGCGCATCCGCGTCATGGGCTCAACAGGCGTGGGGAAGTCGACGATCGCAAGGCGTCGCGCATGGCGCGTCGAGGTCAGGACGAGCGGGCGTGGCCCTTCGCGGTCTGAGCGGAGACCCGGATCGATGACCACGGCCACCCCAGCCCAGCGCCCGGCAGGAACCGCGATCACGTCACCCGGGCGCAGTCGGTCGAGCGACTGCATGATGGTCTCGCGGTCCGCAGCCTTGCGACGCTTGGATCCAGAAGCCTCAAGATCACTGAGCGCCCGGCGCAGGCTCGCATACTCCATGTAGTCGCCGAGGTGGCACTCCGCTGACTTGGCGTAGCCCTCGAGCGCCTCCTCCGCCTTCTTGATCTGACGGGCGAGCCCCACGACCGATCGGTCGGCCTGGAACTGCGCGAATGACTGCTCGAGCAGGGTGCGGGCACTTGCTCGACCCACTTGATGCACCAGGTTGACCGCCATGTTGTAGGACGGCTCGAACGACGAGTTGAGGGGGTAGGTACGCGTCGACGCAAGCCCGGCAACCTGCTTGGGGTCGAGCCCTGGTTGCCAGAGAACCACCCCGTGGCCCTCGACGTCGATGCCGCGCCGCCCGGCGCGACCGGTGAGCTGGGTGTACTCCCCTGGCGTGATGTCGGCGTGCGTCTCGCCGTTCCACTTCGATAGCTTCTCGATCACGACCGAGCGGGCCGGCATGTTGATGCCGAGGGCAAGCGTCTCCGTGGCGAAGACAGCCTTGACGTAGCCCTGGCTGAAGAGCGCCTCGACGATTTCCTTGAAGGTCGGCAGCATACCGGCGTGGTGGGCCGCGATGCCTCGCTCCAGTGCCTCGAGGAACTCGTAGTAGCCAAGCACCTGGAGATCTTCTTGCGGAATGTTGACGCAGGCAGCCTCGGTGAAGGCGCGGATCTCTTGGCGCTCCTCGGTCGAGGTGAGTGACAGGTTGCTCTCGAGGCACTGGGCGACGGCGCCTTCACAGCCCGCACGGCTGAAGATGAACGTGATCGCCGGCAACAGGCCTTCGGCGTCCAGCTTGGCAAGCACATCGACCCGATTGATGAAGTAGCGCTTGGGACGCGGCGGCGGGGCGCCTCTGCCGCGCTTGCCCGGGGGGCGGGCCCCACGCGACATCCGCGCGTTTTGGAAGTCCTCGCGGGCGATCTTCTCCAGCTGGTGATTGACGCGCTCCTCAGGGCCGTCCTCGAACAGCGGAAACATCCTTCGCCCCACCAGAACATGCTGGTAGAGCGGCACGGGTCGCTTCTCCTCGACGATCGTGACGTTGTTGCCGCGGACCTCGGTGAGCCAGTCACCGAACTCCTCGGCGTTGGACACGGTCGCCGAGAGCGAAATGACGGACACGGACTCGGGAAGGTGGATGATGACTTCTTCCCACACGGCACCGCGAAAGCGGTCGGCGAGGTAGTGCACTTCGTCCATGACGACGTAGCTCAGGCCGTTGAGGGTGCTCGAGCCCGCATACAGCATGTTGCGCAGCACCTCGGTCGTCATCACGACCACGGGCGCATCACCGTTGATCGTGTTGTCGCCCGTCAGGAGACCGACATTGTCGGCGCCATAACGGGCCACGAGATCGCCGAACTTCTGGTTGGAGAGTGCTTTGATCGGGGTCGTGTAGAAGCATTTGCGGCCATGGGCGATCGCCAGGTGCACCGCGAACTCTCCCACGACGGTCTTGCCTGACCCGGTCGGCGCCGCCACCAAGACACCGCTGCCGGACTCGAGCACCTTACACGCCTCGATCTGGAACGGATCGAGCCCGAAGGGGTACAGATCTCGAAATGCGGCTACTTGGGGATGCAGCCGATCGGCCCTCGATTGGGCGTACCGATCTGCCGGGGAGGACATGCCTCCACCCTACGCTGACGGGTCCAAGGATGCGGGCACGAACACTCGAAGTGCCCCCGGCGCGACGGTGACGGTGCGAGGCAAAGGTCCCAGTCGCTCGCCATCGCCGTATGCCACGACGCCGCGTGAGTCCAAGGTCACCGAGGTGACGCGATGGCGCTGGTATGAGGGTTCGGTGATGTGCGTGCCCTTGTAGAGCTTAGGAAACACCCTCACCAGCCTCGCCTTGCTGACAGGTCCGATGATGACGACGTCGAGGAGGCCGTCGTCGATGACAGCGCCCTCGCAGATGCGAAGGCCGCCCCCGAACGATGGAGCGTTGCCGACGGCCACGAGCATGGCCTCGACGTCCAGTGGCTTGCCGTCCAGGACCAGATGGAAAGCCAGTGGCCTGAAGACGCCCAGCTCGGCCACCATGGCGAGGTTGTAGCGCATCCGGCCCCGCGGCCAGCGCATCGCGTTGGCTCGTTCGTTGACGCGCGAGTCGAAACCGGACGCGACGACCGTGCTCACATACGTGCCGTCGGCATGGGCGAGATCCATCGGGCGAACGAGACCGGCGACGACAATGTCGACGGCATCGCGGGTGTTTGCTCGAGGCACTCCCAGGGCGCGAGCCGTGTCATTGCCGGTGCCGGCGGGGACGATGCCCATGACGATGGCGGTGCCCGCGATGCGCTGGGCGACCAGGTGGACGAGGCCGTCACCGCCGACGACGATCAGGGCATCGATCCCCTGGGCGATCGCCTCGTCGACCAGACGAACGGTGTCCTTCGCAGACACACCTTGGAGCGTACGAACAGATATTCCCGCCGCGTTCAGTAGGTTGGCCGCTTCGAGGCCGATCGCTTCACCGCGGCGCTTGCCCGATGCGGGGTTGACGACGAGGGCCATCTCCATCTCGGAACCCTATCGTTCGAGTCGGCCCAGAGAGGTCAGAGTGGTGTGGGTTTGTTGTCGTCGTCGAAGTGTGGGAGGTCGAGGGGTGATGCTTGGTCGTCCGAGGGGGTCTCGCTGGCGAGGCGGTTCTTTTTGCGGTCGGTGAGGTGGGCGATGAGTTCGGAGATGAAGTACAGGATCGTCATGGGTGTGGCGAGGAAGAGCATGGTCAGTGGGTCTGTTGAGGGGGTGGCGATGGCGGCGAAGATGAAGATGCCGATCACGGTGTAGGGGCGGGCTTTGACGAGCTGTTTGGCTGAGACGATGCCGAGCCGGTTGAGCATCACGACGACCAGCGGTATTTGGGCCGAGACGCCGAAGACCAGCAGCATCCGGATCA
>JAOPXA010000156.1 GCA_025965395.1 Nocardioidaceae bacterium
GAGAATGCGCGCGCGAGGCTTGAGGCCGAGCGCCTTGGCTCGATCTGCCGACATGATGAGGGCAGCGGAGGCGCCGTCATTCATGGGGCACGCGTTGCCTGCGGTGACGGTGCCTCCTTCTCCCTTGAGGGGCTTCAGCTCCGCGAGCTTCTCCATCGTGGTCTGCGGACGGGGCCCGTCGTCCTTCGTGACAAGACCCGCTTCGGTCTGGATCCCGACGATCTCGCGAGCGAACGTACCGTCCTCGCTCGCCTTGGAGGCGCGCATCTGCGACTGATAGGCGAGCGCGTCTTGGTCCTCACGCGAGACGCCATACTTTTTCGAGACGTTCTCGGCGGTGTCCACGTTGTCGATGTACATGTGGTTGACGAAGTCCGGTCGGCTTTCGTCAACGAAGCGCGGGTTGAAGTCGTCTGCCGTGAAGGCGGTGCTACGACGCGATACGCTCTCGACTCCGAGGACCAGGATCGTGTCACCCTCGTCAGCCATGATTGCGTTGTGCGCCATCTTCACGGCTTGCAACGACGAGGCGCAGAAGCGGTTGACTGAGGTGCCGGGCACGGTGTTGGGGAGGCCGCCGAGCTGGCCGACAATGCGTCCCAGGTTGTAGCCCTGCGGGCCTGCAGCACCGGAGACACCGCACAACAGGTCCTCGATCGACTCGGGAGGGACCCCGGGGTTGCGCTCCATGATCGCCTTGACCAGCATGCCGCCCAGATCGTCGGGGCGAACGTCCTTGAGGCTGCCCTTGAACGCGCGACCAATGGGCGAACGGATTGCATCAACAATTACGACTTCGGTCATCTTCGAACTTCCAAATCTTCGATCGGGTAACGGTGCTGGGTGTTCAGGGGGCTAGTCGGTCAGTGCGCGAGGGCTTCGACCATCTCGGGGATCTTGCGGCGCAACACCTTGCCAGCGGGGTTGCGGGGTATGGCGTCGACGAACGTGATCCTGGCGAGGCGCTTGTAAGACGACATGCGCTCAGCGGCCCAGTCGAGAAGGACTTGCTCATCGACGTCGGCACCTGGCCGCAAGACAATCACGGCCGCGGCGCGTTCGCCCGACTTCGGGTCGCTCACGCGGTAGACGCCGCAGTCATCGATGTCCGGGTGCGCGAACAACGTCTTCTCGATCTCGACGGGTGACACGGAGAAACCGGAGACCTTGATGAGCTCTTTGGCGCGGTCGACAAGGAAGAGGAATCCGTCGTCGTTGAGAAAACCGATGTCTCCGGTGCGAACCCAGCCGTCGGCCATCAGGACGTCAGCGTCCGCTTCGGGCGGAAGGTAGCCGAGCATGGTCTGCCCTGACCGCACGACGAGCTCTCCTGGCGTTCCGGCAGGCACGTCCTTCAGGTCCTCGTCGAGGAACCGAGTCTCGGTGCCGGGCGGAATGACTCCTGGCGAGTCGAGCCGCCAACGCTCGGGCTCGGACACCGGGTTGGTCGCGAGCGATCCCGCTTCGGTCATCCCGTAGGCATGCAGCCACCTGACGCCGGAGCGAGCCGTGACCGTCTCGGCGACGTCCTTGCTGATGGGTGTCGAACCCCAGACCAGGTAACGCAGCGACGACAAGTCGTACTTCTCGAGGTCAGGCAAGCTGGCCATGGAGACAGCGATCGGGGCGGAGGCCATGCCGATCGTGATCTTGGAGTCCTGCACGTCGTTGAGCATGACTTCCAGATTGAATCGTCGGAAGAACGAGATCTCGGCTCGCTGGCCAAATGCCGCCAGGATCGTCGACATACCGAACACCGTGCAGGCGGGGAAGAAGAACTGCACGCGGTCGGTCGACACCATTCCGGCCTGCCAGCGCCAGTTGTGCACCATCGCCTCGACCGACTCATGGCTGTGCCGAACCGCCTTGGGAAGCCCTGTCGTGCCCGAACTCATCAGCAGGAACGCTTCGGCGTCCTCGGGAACTTCGACCTGGATCTTCACGTCCGACGATGAAGCGAACACCTTCGTCCAGGAGGAGAAGCCATCGGATGCGGTATCGATCGTGATGCGCAGCGCCGTAGTGGCGTAGGAAGCAAGGACGGCAGTGTTCATCGACTCGGCAATGATGACCGCCGGTTGGGTCAGGTCAAGGACATGGGTGAGCTCAGAGAGCGTGCCGGTGGCCATTGGCGCGACGACAGCCGCGCCCGTCTTGATGACTGCCTGCATCGCGATGATCCACTCAGGGCGATTGGTCAGGATGACGGCGGCCCGCTGGCCGGGGCCCAAACCGCTCTCCCTCAACTGCGATGCCACCGCGTTGGCACGACCCTCGAGCTCGGCGTAGGAATAGGCACGACCCTCGAAGGTCAGAGCGGTCTTTGCTCCGTCCTCAGCGGCGGCTTCTTCCAGGAATCGCGACAGCATGCTATTTGGCGCCCTTGACCGGAATTTCGCCCTCGGCGGTCATCAGCGTCTCGTTGGGTCCACGATCGGCGACCATCTTCCACAACCGCTCGGTCACGTTGCGGGGATCCATCATCCCGTCCTTGACCTCTCCGTCAGCGGTGGCCATGTGACCGGCCACGGTGAGGAACCCGACGAAGACGTCGGTGTCGCGCAGCTTCTTGTTGAGTGTCAGTGCATAGTTGCGCATACCCGACATGGCCTGACCGAGGTTGCCGAAGAACGGAAGGGCCAGTCGCGACGACCCGCCACCGATGAAGATGAGCGTGCCCGTGCCACGTGCGCGCATCGCAGGGATCAGGACCTCGCCCGTCGCCACCGCGCCGAGAATCTGAAGGTCGAGGTTGGGACGCACATTTTCGACCGTCGCCTCGAGGACGTCGACGAGATGGACGGCGCCGGGCTGGTAGATCAAGACGTCGATCGGTGTAGCCGCATCGATCTCGCGAAGTGTCGCGCGAAGCCCGTCGAAGTCAGTGACGTCGGCAACCTGGATCGACGCATCCACGCCATCCTCGCCCAGCGTGACTGCCAGAGCCTGCAGCTTCTCCTTGGTGCGCCCGAGCAAGGTCACGGCATAGCCTTCGCCGCCGAACAGCTTGGCAGTTACCAAGGAGACGCCGGGGCCAGCTCCCACGATCACAAGATGTTTCGGCACGAGGGGATTCCTAGCTCTCGATTGCTGCCCGGCTGGCGCACCGATTCAGCGCGCACAAGCCGAGTTGGCAAAAAATATACATTTCTGTGTTCAATATAGACCGCGGATATCCGAGGGTCAAGCAAACGCGACGGCGGCCTGTGAAGCAGGTCACGCAAGGTTCAAGCCTCGGGTACGAGGTGTCTCACCGGGCTGATGGCCACCGATCCATCGACCGTCACAACGCGCTTCTCGAACTGCCAACCCGCGTCCGTGCGGACGATGACATCGCGGTAGACGCCCCAGTGATCCGGGCCATGCGCGGCCATCGCGAAGTAGTAGCTCATGGCCTTGGCGCGATCCGGACCTTCGATGTCGATCCAGACCGACGACGTGTGGTGGCGGATTCGTCCGAAGTTTTCTGTCGTGCTGAACATCGTCTTCAAGCCCTCGACGGTCGGCACGATGGCCGCGCGTCCTTCGGCGACGTTGCCGCCGCCCATGTCATACACGCAATCCTCGGTGAAGAGGTTTGCCAAGTCGCCAGCCTTGCCCGCATCGACGTAGCGCGTATAACGACTGATCAGAAGCTGAACGCACTGGCGCGCTTCGATTTCCCAAGGTTCCATCTACATTCCTTCGCTTTGGTGAGGGGTAAAGGAGGAGGTCAGGGCGCCCTGTCGGACACCCTGACCTCTCGTCATCCTTCGTTGCCTAACTTGGTGTTGCCTAGTTCTGCGTGTACTCGAACATTCCGTCCTTGACACCCGTCGGCTGACCGATGGTGAACTCATCAGGTGTCGGGGCCAGGAAGTTGTTCGTCGGCGTGAACGTGACCTTGAACATCAAGCGAGGTGCACTCGTCGGAATGGCTTGCATCGCCTTGTTGATCTTTTCTTCGGTGACGTCTCCGTCAATGCTGGCCACCGCGTCGGCCCACAGAGCGACCGATTCCCAACCTGCAGAGTAGGTGCTCAACGGAACCTCGAAGGCGCCCTGCGCCGAGACTGCCTTGAAGAACTCGTTGAAGACCTCACTGCGATCGGCCGGAGGGATGTACTGCTGCGTCGGAAGCATGACGAGGTTGACGTTCTTCATCTGGTCGGTGCCCTTGGCGAGGGTGAGCAACGGCTGGCTGCCGAGAACCACACCGGCAATAGCCGGGATATCTTCAGCTCCGGCCTTGACCCTGCTGCTAAGGACGGCAGCGGCCTGCGTACCTGCGGCGTCCATGTAGATCACGTCGGGGTTACCCTCCATGGCCTTCTGGAACGCCGGAGTGATGTCGACAGCATCGCTGGCAAAGCGGGTGTCGGTCGTCTTGATGCCAACCTTGCCCATCTCGTCCTTGAACGGCGCGCCGAGCGCGTCGCCCAGCGCATCGTTGGGAGCAATGAGCGCGACCTTCGTGACGCCGCCCTTCTCCTTCAACTGGGTTGCCACGGCGGCCAGGATGCTCTGCTGCTTGGCCGATTGCGAGTAGAAGTAGGGGTACTTCTTGATGTCGTTGAGCACCGCGTTGGACGCGGGGCCGACGCCGACGATCTTGTTACGGGCCAGGAGAGGCGCGATTGCCAGGGCCTCGTTGGACGAGACGCCCGGGATCACGAGATCGGGCTTCTTGCTGCTGCCGATCGCCTTCTGGACCAAGGTCACGCCACGCGTTGGGTCGCTCTGGTTGTCGACGGTGGTGAGTTCGACCTTGCGGCCGTTGATGCCGCCAGCGGCGTTGAGAGTGTCGATCTTGGCCTTGATTCCACGCTCGACGCCCTTGGCCGACGGCGCAAGAAGTCCGGTGATGCCGGACGAATAAAGGACTTGGTACGGCTTCTCAGAACTGCCGCCACCGTCACTGCCGCCGCTGCTATCGCTGCTCGAGCAAGCG
>JAOPXA010000202.1 GCA_025965395.1 Nocardioidaceae bacterium
TGGCGAGCTCTTCGCCCTGAGCCCGGTCAGCCCACACCGCATCGATGACCTCCAGGGCCCGGTTCGCAGCCCGACGGAAATCCTCCAACGACAACCGTGCGGCTTTCTCGACCAGATCATCCTCGACCCGCTGCTTGTCAGCCGCGGGGAGGGTCTTCGGGAGTTTATTCAACGCCGTGGCGAGGGTGGTCATTTTGTCTTTCGACATCCCCGGACTCACCAGCGCTTCACGAGTCGCCGGAGCCACCCTCTGCAAATCGTGGTCGAGCTTCACCTCACGCGCCGCCTGCGCAAGACTCACGCCGGTGGTTTTGGCGACGAACGCAGCCGTCGATGCGCTGCCTTCACGCCGGGCGACACCGGCTTTGTCGGCGGTGAACGTCAACCGCAAACCCAAAGACTCAGCCTTAGCAATCAACAACCGATTCAACCGGATCAACTCAGCAACCTCCACCCCAGCCAGAGGCGAATCAACCAACAGGGCGGCATCGAGGGCAGCAGAGGCAACACGCAGATGATCAACGACCTCCATGACCACCACCTCCACCCGTACCGCCGAACCCGTTGTTCGAACGTATGTTCTAAGTGTAGTGAGGGTCGACCCGCCAGACAAGGGTTTTCGGTGAAGTTTTTGAACATTTTTCGCTGCGGTTCCAACGATTCTCGTATCCCCGCGATATGGAGACTTGGACGCGTATCCGGTCGTCTCGATACGCGTTTAGGTATCCAAATCGTGGGGAAGCGAAGGGATTTCGACAAGCTCAATCCGCGGAGGGACACGACAAGCTCAGGGCAGGCCACGATCAGACGGCACGGGAACCCTCAGTCGATCTGGCGGTAGCGGTGCGTCTTGACCCGCGGCCCCACGGCAGTCCACGGATGCGGCTGAGCCGCGAGCAGATCCTCATACAGGCTCGCGGCCACATCGACGTACTCATACGTGCCGCCCAGGAGGAACCGAACCGTCAGCAGCCGCGTCACAGGGTCGTAGCCCGCAGACTCGAGTGCGGTAGATTCCACCGGATGCAGCTTCACGAGGAACACCGTATGCCTCTGGCCCCGCGCCCGCGAACTAAGATGGCCCCATGACCGAAGACTCGCGCGAGCTCGCTGGCGTGCACACCGTTCCCTATTTCCGGATGGCGCACGTCTGGCTGATCGGCGCCTGGGCCGGTTTGACGTCGATCATCATCTCCGCGCTGCTGGGCATGATCCACGACGGCTTCGGCTACTCGTTCTACTTGTTGTTCCCCGCTTTGTTCTGGGTTGCCTTGACGATGGTCAAAAAGCTGCGAGTCCGCGCCTGCGCCACCTGCGACCATTTCATCGGCAAACGCGACACGGTATGCGGCGGATGCGGCGCGGACCTCGCCGTCGCTAAATCGTGACGCCCTTCATACCCGCTGGCGCGTAACGCTCACCGATAGCCACACCGACAGGCACCGCCTTGTCGAGAGCGTCGAGCTCTTCGGCGCTGAGCTCTATCTCGGCGGCCGCGACGTTCTGCTCAAGGTATGAGCGGCGTTTCGTGCCGGGGATAATGACGACGTCCTGCGCGATCGCCCACGCCAGCGTGAGTTGAGACGCGGTCACCCCTTTGGCCTCGGCGAGCTCAGTGATCTTGTCGACCAGCTCGAGGTTTTTGTCGAAGTTCTCTGCGCTGAACCTCGGATCCGTACGACGGAAGTCGTCCTCAGCGAAGTCTTCAGGCTTGGTGATCTCCCCCGAGAGGAAGCCGCGACCCAGCGGTGAGTACGCGACAAAACCAATGCCCAACTCACGCACGGTGTCGAGGACCCCATTGGTCTCCGGTGAGCGCTCGAAGAGCGAATACTCCGTCTGCAAGGCGCTGATCGGGTGAGTCGCATGCGCGCGACGGATGGTGGCCGGCGCGGCTTCGGACAGCCCGAGATAGCGCACCTTGCCCTCGGCGACGAACTCCGACATGGCCCCGACGGTCTCCTCGATCGGGATGTTGGGGTCGACACGGTGCAGGTAGTAGAGGTCGATCACGTCGGTCTCGAGGTGTCGCAACGAACGCTCGAGGGCAATGCGGGCTTGGGCTGGCGAGCCGTTGACTCCAGCCCCGCGCGATCCGTCGTCGTGGATCTCGAAGCCGAACTTCGTCGCGAGCATGAACTCGTCACGCCGGCCGCCCAAGGTCTTGGCGATCAGCTGCTCGTTGAGGAATGGTCCGTAGGACTCCGCCGTGTCGATGAACGTGACCCCGAGATCGAGCGCTCGATGCAGCGTGGCTGCCGACTCTTCGTCGTCGCGCCCGCTGTAGTAGGCGCTCATACCCATGGCTCCGAGTCCCTCGACGGTGACCTCGAGACCCTGACTGCCTAGTGCGACCGTCTTCATAGGTGAACTCCCTTCATTCCTGCTTCGGCGTAGCGTTCTCCGGCGACCGCGTCGGGCGGCACGACGGCTTCGAGGTCCTTGATCTCCTCGTCGGTCAGTTCGATGTCTGCAGCCGCGATGTTTTGCTCGAGGTATGAGCGGCGCTTCGTGCCCGGGATGGTGACGACATCTTGCGCGAGGACCCAGGCGAGAGCCAGTTGCGAGGGCGTGACGCCCTTTGCAGCAGCAAGCTCACCGATCTTGTCGACCAGCTCGAGGTTCTTGGCGAAGTTCTCGGGGCTGAACCGCGGCATGCTGCGCCGACCGTCCTCGGGTGCGAGATCGTCGATCGTCTTGAACTCGCCGGAGAGGAAACCACGACCCAACGGCGAGTACGCGACGAAGCCGATGCCCAACTCGCGGACCGTGTCGAGCACCCCGTTGGTCTCCGGTGCGCGCTCGAAGAGTGAGTACTCGGTCTGCACCGCGGTGATCGGGTGCGTGGCGTGTGCGCGACGAATCGTCTCGGGAGCGGCCTCGGAGATGCCGATGTAGCGAACCTTGCCCTCGGCGACGAATTCCGCGAGGGCACCGATGGTCTCCTCGATCGGTCGGGTGGGATCGATGCGGTGGACGTAGTAGAGGTCGATGACGTCGGTCTGGAGGTGCTGCAGCGACCGCTCGAGCGCCTTGCGCGCATACGCCGGGCTGCCATTGACCGTACCGAAGCTCTTGCCGTCGGCGCTGATCTCGATGCCGAACTTGGTAGCCAAGGTGTATTCGTCGCGGCGCGATCCGATCGCCTTGGCGATGAGGCGCTCGTTGAGGAACGGTCCGTACATCTCGGCGGTGTCGATGAACGTGACGCCGAGATCGAGTGCCCGATTGAGCGTCGCGGCCGACTCCTCGTCGTCGCGCGGGCCGTAGAACGCGCTCATACCCATACCGCCGAGACCCTCGACGGTGACTTCGAGCCCCTGAGTTCCTAGTGCTACTGACTTCATTGCGGTGACACAACCTTCTCGTAGTAGGAGATCTTTCGGTCGATGGCCACGAGGTGATCTTGCACCTCGCGGAGGTCTGCGAGGACGCGCTCTCGGTGCGCGGTGAGGATGGCCATGCGCTCGGGCTCGCTGCCGTCGACCAGATAGAGGCCGACGAATGCGCGGATGTCGCGGATCGGCATGCCGGTCTTGCGCAGCATCAAGAGCGTGCCGATCCAGGCAAGGTCGCGCTCGTCATAGCGGCGTTGGCCCGAGGCCGAGCGACCAGGCGCTCGTAGGATGAGGCCCTCCCGCTCGTAGTAGCGGAGGGTGTCGATGCTCAGCCCCGTGGACTGGGCGGCGGCGCTGATCGAGAGCCCCTCTGCGGGGAAGTCATCCGTACGTTCGGTGGTTGCCACACTCATATCCACCAGCATGGACCCTAGAGTGCACTCCAGGTCAAATCGAACAATGCCACATGACCGAAATCATTCAGCCCGTAAACTCGGCCAGCGACCCTACGTCGACGCCGCCCAAGCAAAAGAAGAAGAAGAAAATTTTCCTCTGGTTCTTTATGGCCGTCCAGATTCTCTTCATCGTCTGGATCATCGCAGGGATTTCCTCGACCTCGGGCAACGCGAGCGACTGTGGCACCTTGAGTCAGCAAACTTGCAACGATGCCGAAGACATCGGTACGAGTATTGGCGTATTCGTAGTTTTCGTCTTCTGGGTCATTGCTGACTTCCTTCTAGCGGTGACCTATGGGATCTACCGATTGGCCAAGCGCAACTAGCAGTTCGCCGGTCCGGGGCCCCTGCCGATCACTAAGCAGGGGCCCCGGACAGGCGCGGCGTTGCAGAAAGAATGACCATGCTGCAGTTGAGGTGACTAAGTTTTCCTTAGTGAC
>JAOPXA010000205.1 GCA_025965395.1 Nocardioidaceae bacterium
TCTCCGTTGAAAACAGCTCCGAAGAGCTGGTTTAACAAATCGCATAACCTGACAGATTTCTCTGCTGACAAAATTGCTTTTGTCCGTTATTACTTAGATTCCGTCAATGCGGGTACAAACCGTTGCCGGCTTGCAAACGTCATCGACAGGGTTGTACTGAATAATTCGTCGACTTTTGACACACTGTTGAGTTCTCAAGGATCAAGCGCGCACCTCTGCTTCAGCTTCGCGGCTTCTGCTTTGGGGCAACTCGTCTAACTTACACTGTCTGTTTTGCCCGGTCAAACCGGGGTCCGCATCGAGTGCTCCTCAGTTTTCCGCGGCCTGCTTTAGGGCGCACGAAGCACCCTGGCGCTAGCCGTTTCGGTTTTGGTGGCTGTCTGTTCCGGCCACCCGATCTCGCGATCTTGCGGCCCGGCGTTTCAGGCAACTCGTCTAACCTACACGCTGATGTTGGCCCGGTCAAACCGGGGTTACACCTGCGTGTCACCTTCATCTTGCGGCTGCTTTGGGCGCACGAAGCACCCTGGCGCTTGCCGACTTGACTGGGGTGGCTGCCCTGCTCGGGCGCCCGGCCTAGCGGCCTTGCGCCCCGACTTGCTGGGCAACGAGGTAGACATTACGGACTTGTAACGTGCACGTCAAATCGCGACACTGTGACGCCGACCACACCCCGCATCAGACCAGTTTGACGCCTGCGACCGACCGTTTTCCCTTGCGCAAAACGGCCCATGAGCCGTGCATAAGCACACCGTCTGCGAGCAGCGCATCGGGGTCGGTGACACGTTCGTTGTTGACGTATGCTCCCCCGTCAGCAATGGCTCTTCGGGCTGCAGACTTGCTGTCAGCGAGCCCGCTGGCGACGAGGGCGTCGACGAGTGTCGGGCTGTCCCCCGTGGCCAGGTGCACGACTCCTGCTTCTTGAAGTGCGGCACTCAGCGTCGACTCAGGGAGGTCTTCCAGCGCGCCGCGACCGAACAATGCCGATGATGCAAGCTCGGCCGCTATCGCCTCGTGGGAGCCATGAACCAACGCCGTCATCTCCGTGGCCAAGAGCCTTTGAGCAGCGCGTAGCCCGGGCTTCTCGAGGTGCTCAGCCATCACCGCGTCGATCTGGTCGACCTCGAGGAACGTGAACTGCTTGAGGTAGTCACCCACCTTGGAGTCCTCCGCTTGGATCCATGACTGGTAGAAGGCATACGGACTCATCAGCTCGGGATCGAGCCAGACGGTGCCACTCTCGGTCTTGCCGAACTTGGTGCCGTCGGCCTTCGTGACGAGCGGGGTTGCCAGGGCATGCGCCTTGCCAGCGTCCGCCCGGCGGATCAGCTCGACGCCTGCCGTGAGGTTGCCCCACTGGTCGCTGCCCCCGGTCTGGAGCACGCACCCGTAGCGCCGGTACAGCTCGAGGAAGTCGAGCGACTGCAGAAGGACGTAGCTGAACTCCGTGTAGCTGATGCCCGTCTCGAGCCGACTGCTCACGACGTCGCGCGCCAACATCCGGTTGACGGGGAAGTGTTTGCCGATATCACGCAGGAAGTCGATCGTGTTGAGCTCTTGGGTCCAGTCGAGGTTGTTGACGATCGTCGCGCCGTTGGGCCCGTCGAAGTCGACGAACGCGGAGACCTGGTCGCGAATCTTGTCGACCCACTCCGCGACGGTCTCTTTCGTGTTCATGCTCCGCTCCCCCGTTTGCTTGGGGTCGCCGATCAGCCCGGTGGATCCGCCCACCAGAATCAGCGGCTTGTGCCCGGCCATTTGCAGCCGGCGCGCGGTCAAGAGCTGCAACAGGTTGCCCACGTGCAGGCTTGGTGCAGTGGGGTCGAATCCGACGTAGTAGGTCACGGGTCCCGCCGACAATGCGGCGCGCAAGGCGTCCGGATCAGTCGAGTGCGCAAGGAGTCCTCGCGCATCGAGGTCGTCGAGAATGTGGGTCACGAGGGTTCCTTTTCAGCGAATCGGATGATCACGTCGAACCCTACACACGCCGGACGAGCCCTACGGCCCGACCAAGGTTTCGCGGGGCAACGCGTCGAGAGTGGCGAAAGTCTCTCGTGGGAGCGGCGCTGAACCGTCGATCTCCCGAAGCATGCCCACAGGGGCACATTCAACAGGTCCTCGGCGCTGACCGCGACCGTCCTCTGCAGAAGCCCCGCAGGCACGGATTGGGGATCTGCGGAGAGGAAACCGGACAACAGCTCTTCGTAGGAGCCGGACAGCGTTTTCGATGCTGGGTCGAGGCCCAAGACGACCAAGGTTCCCGTGGGCGCCGTGTTGACGGGAATCACGACTAGGTCGGGTCTGGTGTCTTGAAGTGCCGCCACCATTTTGTAGACGTCGCCCGTCCAGTCCAGGGTCAGTCGATCACGCGACGCCTCCAGGGAGTTGCGCGGGAGCATGTCATCCAGGACGACGACTCCTGCGGGAGACATATAGCGCTCGGTGTTCATGAAGTCTCTCAAGGCGAACTCGGAGAGGTGCATACCGTCGATGAACGCCAGGTCGATCGGTACGCCTTCGAAGTGGGCGCACGGGTCGTCGCCAGCGAAGAACTCGTCACTCGTCGCCTGGACGAGCGCAAGATCGCAGCTTAAGGGGTGCGAGATCGCAAACTTGGGGTCGATCGCGATCAACGTCGAGCCGGAGAGGGTCAAGCTCGCACCGTCGTTGACCCCGATCTCTAGGTAGGTGCGCGGCGCCAAGAGCTGGTGGAGCTCGCCGAGAAGTTGGTGTCGCGACATACGCGGCGACACGAAGACGGCCGACGGATCCGAGGGCTGCCATGGCGGCGCCGCGCTTTCCGGCGGGATCTCCGCAACCTGCAGACCAGGAGCAAGGATCTCGACTTGGGGCTCCTCGGGAGGGAGAACCTTGGCCGCCTTAGGCGGGGCGATCTTGCGGGCAAGCTTGCGTCGGAAGCGACGCTCGCGCTTGCGGATCGCTCGCGTGCGCTCCTTGCCCAACGTGGATCTGAGCGCCGAGCCCACGGTCGTGCGGAGGGTCGTCAATTCAGTCGGGTTTGACGGCGTACACCGGGCACGGCGCATCGAGGATGAGCCGTTGCGCAGTGCTGCCGAGCACCAACTTGCCAACGGGGCTGCGACGCTTGATGCCGACGACCAACACCGAGGCGTTGACGCTTTGCACTGCCTCCAACACGGCGTCAGCGATATCGGGCACCGTGCTTTGCTGAACCTCGGTCTCGATTCCCTGATCGGAAAGTCTCGTCTGGATCTCGTCGACTTCCTGCGCAAGAGCGAAGCTGGTGTCTGTCAGGTCATCGTTCTTGGTCGCGTTCACCACGATGAGCTTCTCGTGCCGGGCTAGCGCCTCCTTGGCACCGTAGGCAAGGGCTGCTCGGCCGTAGATATCTGAGCGGTAGGCAACGACGATGGTCATAAGTCCACAGTAGTCCTCGTAAGTGCCATGCACTCGTCTCGAGCAGGGCTAATTCTCTGCCGTTGGCATAGCCCTAGGACTTCGCCGATAGACGGACACGGTCGGGTCCCCATCGATCCAGAAACGCCACGGTATGTCGGCGGCCTTGGACACTCCGACGCGGGGACCAGTGGCAACTTCACGGGCGTCGACGACACGCGCTCCGAGGTGAACGCCGTCGGTGTCTTGGAGATCTGTGCCGAGGTCGTCGAGAGAGATGCCAAGACTCTGGGCGACGTTGCCCGGGCCGCGGGCGAGGTTCGTATCCTTCACGAGTGGACCCCTGCGTGCCCGAGCAACCTCGATGCCTTCGGCGACACGGCCGGCCCGGATAAGGACGGCGGATGCCTGCTCGCGCGGGCCCGTCACGACGTTCGCACAGACATGAATTCCCATCGACCGGTAGACGTACAGGTGCCATGGCTCGCCATACATGATCGCCGAACGAGGCGTACGGGTGAAGGCGTGCGAGGCCGGATCGTCGATGCCTCCGTAGGCCTCCACCTCGGTGATGACGATGGCCACACCATGACCGTGGAACATTCGACCCAAGAGGCCCCGTGCATGCTCCACCACGGTGGGTTCGCCCATCGACATGCGCGCTAGGCGAGCCGACCGCGGAGCTCGAGAAGCTGCTCGGCCACCCGCACGGGAGCGGTGCCTCCACGCGAGTCGCGCGACGACAGCGACCCGGCAACCGTCAAGACTTCTCGCACTCCTGGGGACAGGTGCGGCGAGATCGCGGCAAAGTCGTTGTCGCTGAGGTCCCACAGCTCGATGTCCCGCTGCTCACACACCTGGACACAGGCCCCGGAAAGTTCATGCGCGACGCGGAACGGGACTCCCTCACGTACGAGCCATTCGGCAATGTCGGTCGCCAACGCGAAGCCCTGAGGCGCCAACGACTCCATCCGTTCGGTATGGAAGGTGATCGTCTCGACCATGCCCGTAAAGGCGGGGAGCAAGACCTCGAGCGTGTCGATCGAGTCGAAAACGGGCTCCTTGTCCTCTTGAAGGTCACGGTTATAGGCAAGTGGCAGGGCCTTCAAGGTGGCGAGGAGGCCCGTCAGGTTGCCGATCAGGCGTCCCGCCTTGCCACGGGCGAGCTCAGCGATGTCGGGATTCTTCTTCTGAGGCATGATGCTGGAGCCGGTGGAGTAGCCGTCATCCAAGCGGACAAAGCCGAACTCCTTGGTGTTCCAAAGAATGATCTCCTCGGCGAATCGCGAGACGTCGACGCCGATCTGAGCCGTGATGAAGGCGAACTCGGCTACGAAGTCGCGCGCGGAGGTGCCGTCGATGGAGTTGGCTGTCGATCCCGTGAACCCGAGGTCTGCAGCAACCTTCTCTGGATCGAGGCCCAGCGACGAGCCCGCAAGTGCCCCCGAACCGTAGGGCGAGTCTGCCGCGACGCGCGCGTCCCAGTCGG
>JAOPXA010000217.1 GCA_025965395.1 Nocardioidaceae bacterium
GAGGTGCGCCCAAAGCCTTGCGAACGCCGATCTCGCGCGTTCGTTCGGTGACGGTCACGAGCATGATGTTGGTGATCCCCAGACCGCCGACGAGGAGGCTGATGCTGGCGACCACGGCAAGCAGCACCGTGAAGGTCTTGCTCGACTCGCTGCGGGCCTCGAGCAACGAGGCCTGGTTTTGGACGTTGTAGGGGAGCGACGCGGTGTTGGTGACCTTCAGCGCGTTGTTGAGCACGGTCTCCGCCTCCGCCTGAGCGGCATCGACGTCATCCGCGGACGTGGCTTGCAGGATGATCGACGACAGGGCGCCATACCCGCTGAGCGAGGACTGCACGGTGGTCAACGGAGCGACCGCGGTGGCATTGGAGTCACCGAAACCATTCGAGCCTTGATCCTTGAGCACTCCCACCACGGTGAACGCCGTGCCGTTGAGGACGACCTTCTGGCCGATTGCCGCGCGAGCGGTGGTGAACAGGTCTTCGGCTGGCGTCAGGCCCAGCACGATCACTTTGGCGGACGAGAGCACGTCATCGTTGGTGAAGTAGGTGCCGACGCTCACCGGCTTGTTGCTTGCCTCGAAGTACGACGGATACGTCCCGATGACCGAGGAGATCGTGGTGCTCTCCGTGCCGGCAGCGGCTGTGGCCGAGGTGCTCACGGTGGGGGAGACGCTGGCGATGTGTGGGGCGAGGTTGGTGTCGGCAAGCTGCCGCGCAATGGGCACGGTGAGGTCGTATGTCTGTGAGGTCGACGATGCGCGACCCGCGCTGACGGTCAACGTGTTGGTACCGAGCGCAGAGATCGAGTCTGCGACGGCCTTGGCGGAGCCGTTGCCGACGGCGACGAGAACGATCACCGCAGCCACGCCGATGAGGATGCCGAGGGTGGTCAAGACCGATCGCATGATGTTGGCCGTGACGCCTTGCCAGGCGGCTCGGAAGACGTCGAACGTACTCATGACGCGACCGCCACGGCAGTGTCCTCGATGACGCGGCCGTCGACGATGCGGATGACGCGTTGAGCGTGGGCCGCGACGTCCTCCTCGTGGGTGATCAGCACGATCGTGCGTCCTTCGCGGTTGAGGTCGTCCAGCAGCCCCATCACCTCGTGGCTCGCCGTGCTGTCAAGGTTGCCGGTCGGCTCGTCGGCCAGCAGGAGCGACGGGCTCATCGTGAGCGCCCGGGCGATCGCCACGCGTTGCTGCTGACCTCCGGACAGCGCATTCGGGTGATGACCGTTGCGGTCGCTCAGGCCGACGAGGTCAAGGAGTTCGGTCGCGATGCGGCGTCGATCGCTGATGCTCTTGCCGCCGTAGATCATTGGCAGCTCGACATTGGCCTGTGCTGTCATGCGCGGAATCAGGTGGAACGACTGGAAGACGAAGCCGATCATCTTGTTGCGCACGAGCGCGAGGGTGTCCTGGTCCAGGCGAGAGACGTCATGCCCGCCCAGAAGGTAGCGCCCCGTCGTGGCCTCGTCGAGGCACCCGATGATGTTCATGAGGGTCGACTTGCCCGAGCCGGACGACCCCATGATGGCGACGTACTCACCACTGCCGATCTGGAGGTCGATGCTCTCGAGGGCGACCACGACTGCGTCGCCGGTGCCATAGATCTTGCTGACCGCGGTCAGGTCGATGACGAGGTCGGACATCAGCCGCGACCCACGCCTGCGCCACCGATGCCTGCCGGTGCGCCCCCGCCCGCGCCGCCGCCGGGGAACCCGCCGCCCGGGAATCCCGATCCATTCGAGCTGCTGGAGCTCGTCGCGCCGAGGGCGACCTTGTCGCCAGCGGAGAGCCCCGACGTGATCTCGGTGTAGGTGTCGCCCTCGACGCCGATCTCGACGGTCGTGGTGACGCTCTTTCCGCCCGTGACCAGCTTGACCGTCGAGGCGCCGTTAGCGGTCGTGACGGACGAGGTGGGCACGGCGACCACGTTGGTCGCTGACCCCGTCGTCACGGTGATCGTCGCGGTCGCACCTTGGCGCAAGCTCTCGGGCGGGTCGGCGACTGACACGGTCACGCCGTATGTCGTCACGCCGTCGGTGGTCGATGCGGACAAGTCGATCGCCTTGACCTTGCCCGCATACGTGTCGTTGGGGAGCGAGTTGAACGCGATCGTGGCTTCCTCGCCTTCTTTGATCTTGGCGACGTCGGTCTCGGAAAAGGTGCCCGTGACGACGTACTTCTTGAGGTTCGCGATGGTCACGAAGGCCGTGCTGGTCGACGCGCTGCTGCTGTCGCTAGACGACGACGTGCTCGTCGTGCTTTCGCCGACGCTGCCATTGACGGCGATGATCGTGCCGGAGGCCGGGGCATGCAGGGTCAGGCCCGACACTGCATTCTCGGCTTCGGTGCGAGCAAGGCGTGCTGAGACGACTTGCGCCCAGGCCGAGGAGCGTTGTGCGTTCTTCTCGACCGTCTTGGCTTTCTTCGTCGCCGACTTCACCGAGGCGTAGTTGGCAAGCGCTGACGAGTATGAGGCTTGCGCGGACTCGACCTGTTGGGATGCGGTGTCGGTGGTGGCCGTCGCGGTGACGTCGCCCTTCGTGACCGTGTCTCCGACCTTGACCTTGATGGATTTGACCGTGCCATCAGCATCGAAGGAGACGTCCTTGGTCGCGGAAGGTTCGGCGGTTCCGGATGCGGTGACGGTCGAGGTGACATCGGTCGTGACCGCCGTAGCGGTGGTGCTGGTGGTTGGGCTGGCGTCGCTTCCCTGGGGAGCAAACGCGAGGTAGCCGCCAACTCCCACGATCGCGACGAGGACAAGGGCGAGGGTGAGATTGAGCGCGCTGACGCGCCGTCCAAGGACTTTGGGCATGCCTAGACCCTGGTGGAGCAAGGTGCGACCAGCCTCTGAGGAACCTGTGAAGTGGGTGTGAATCGAGGCTCGCGGCCGTGGGAGAATGGACGCACCATGACCCCTGCCCCCTCTGCAGCACCCCAGCCCGGGGCCACAGATCCGTCGATCATCCGCAATTTCTGCATCATCGCGCACATCGACCACGGCAAGTCGACGCTCGCTGACCGCATGCTCCAAGTCACGGGTGTCGTCGACGGCCGCGACATGCGCGCGCAGTATCTCGACCGCATGGATATCGAGCGCGAGCGCGGCATCACGATCAAGAGCCAGGCTGTCCGCATGCCGTTCACCAAGTCGAGCGGACCCGACGCGGGCACCACCTACATCCTCAACATGATCGACACTCCAGGCCACGTCGACTTCACCTATGAGGTCAGTCGCAGCCTCGAGGCCTGCGAAGGAGCGATCCTTCTGGTCGATGCCGCCCAAGGCATCGAGGCCCAGACGCTCGCCAACCTCTATCTGGCCATCGACGCCGATCTCGACATCATCCCGGTCCTCAACAAGATCGACCTTCCTGGCGCTCAGCCCGAGAAGTATGCCGCGGAGATCGCGGGCATCATCGGCGGCAACCCCGACGACGTCCTGCGGGTGTCGGCCAAGACCGGCCAGGGCGTCGAAGCGCTCCTCAACCTCGTCGTCGACGAGATCCCGCCGCCCAAGGGCGACCCGAATGCGCCGGCGCGAGCATTGATCTTCGACTCGGTCTACGACACCTATCGCGGCGTCGTCACGTATGTGCGCGTGGTCGACGGCAGCCTTTCGCACCGCGACAAGATCAAGATGATGTCGACCGGTGCGGTCCACGAGATGCTCGAGGTCGGAGTGATCTCGCCCGAGCCGGTCAAGTCCAAGGAGCTCGGCGTCGGCGAGGTCGGCTACCTCATCACGGGCGTCAAGGAAGTCCGTCAGTCCCGCGTGGGCGACACCGTCACGTCCCACATCCACGGCGCCACCGAACCGCTGGGCGGCTACAAGAACCCCAACCCGATGGTGTTTGCCGGCCTCTACCCCATGGACGGCGACGACTATCCGACGTTGCGCGATGCGCTGGAAAAGCTGCAGCTCAACGATGCAGCACTGACGTATGAGCCCGAGTCCTCCGGCGCCCTTGGCTTCGGCTTCCGCATCGGCTTCCTTGGTCTGCTTCACCTCGAGATCGTGCGCGAGCGGTTGGAGCGCGAGTTCAACCTCGAGCTCATCTCCACCGCGCCCAACGTGGTCTATCGCGTCGAGATGGAGGACGGTGCCGAGCACATCGTCACCAACCCCAGCGAGTATCCGGTCGGCAAGATCGACAAGGTCTACGAGCCGGTCGTCCGCGCCACGGTGCTCAGTCCGTCTGACTACATCGGCACCATCATGGAGCTGTGCCAGGCGCGCCGCGGCGTGCTCATCGGCATGGACTACCTCTCCGAGGACCGCGTGGAGATCAAGTACACCCTGCCCATGGGCGAGATCATGTTCGACTTCTTCGACGCGCTCAAGAGCCGCACGAAGGGCTACGCTTCCCTCGACTACGAGCCGACGGGCGAGCAGGCCTCCGACCTCGTCAAGGTCGACGTCATGCTGCAGGGCGAGGTCGTCGACGCGTTCAGCGCGATCGTTCATCGCGACAACTCATACACGTACGGCGTTGCCCTGGCCTCGAAGCTCAAGGAGCTCATTCCGAGGCAGCAGTTCGAGGTGCCGATCCAGGCCGCCATCGGCGCCCGAGTCATCGCGCGCGAGACGATCCGCGCGATCCGCAAGGACGTCCTCGCCAAGTGCTACGGCGGTGACATCTCACGCAAGCGCAAGCTCTTGGAGAAGCAGAAGGAAGGCAAGAAGCGGATGAAGATGGTCGGACGGGTCGAAGTCCCCCAGGAAGCGTTCATCGCCGCGCTGTCGACGGGAGACGCACCGGAGAAGAAGAAGTGAGCGCCATCGTCGCGTCGATCAACCGGGGCACGGTGGTCGAAACAGGCTGGGGACGCTTGAAGCGAAGTGGCATCGACAAGCGTCCCGTCGAGGGCCCCGTCACCATCACTCCGCTCGGCGTTGAGGGCGACGGAATCGCCGACGTCAAGTACCACGGCGGGCACGACCAGGCCCTCTATGCCTTTGCGGGCGAGGATGTTGATCACTGGGCCAAGCATTGGGACCGGGACCTCCCTCCAGGCACGTTCGGCGAGAACTTGACGACGCGTGGCATCGACCTGAACGAGGTGCGCCTCGGTGAGCGATGGCAGATCGGCAGCACAGTAGTCGAGGTGTCGAGCGTGCGGACCCCGTGCGCGACGCTCGCGGGCTTTGTCGGAGAGAAGCGGGTGGTCAAGGACTTTGTCGAGGTCGGACGCCCTGGCGCATACCTTCGGGTGATCCAGGCTGGCCATATCGCAGCGGGGGACGAGATCACGGTGCTCGAGACACGCGACCACGACATCACGGTAGGTCTGATGTTCCGTGCCTTGACGACGGAGAAGAAGCTGCTGGCTCGTCTGCTCGAGGAACCCAGGGTCGCCGCCAAGGAGCGCGCCAAGGCCGAGAAGGCTACTCGTTAGTAGGTTTGGTGGGCTAACGTGATTCCCACCACTTTGTTCGCCGACATGCCGAGGATGCCATGACCGCTGAAGTTGCCACCGCCGAACAGCTCGCCATCATCGAGGGCCGTGCCCGCAGCGTTGCGGAGATGTTCTTCAACCGAGTTGCTGAGAGTGGCGAACGCGAGGCATACCGCTTCCCAGACGAGGACGAGAACTGGCAATCTCTGACGTGGGCAGAGACGGGTGTGCGCGTGACCAACATTGCCGCGGGCCTCGTGTCGCTCGGCATCGGCCTCGAGGAGCGCGTGGCCATCGCCTCCGGCACCCGCGTGGAGTGGATCCTGGCCGATCTTGCCATCTACGCCGCCGGTGGCGCGACCACAACCGTCTACCCCTCGACCCTCGCCGAGGACGTCGCCTACATCCTGGCCGACTCCAACAGCAAGGTCGTGTTCGCCGAGGACGCCGACCAGGTTGCCAAGCTCCGTGCCCATCACAGCGAGCTTCCCGCGATCACCAAGGTCGTGACGTTCGACGGCACTTCCGACGGTGACTGGGTCATCACGCTCGCCGACGTCGAGCAGGCCGGTGTCGCCTATCTCGCAGAGCACC
>JAOPXA010000247.1 GCA_025965395.1 Nocardioidaceae bacterium
CCGTGCGCGCGAGGACTCCAAGCCATTCGTGAATCCGCGGCTCCGCTTCCTTGGTCGCCTTTGCGATCTCGCCGAGATCGGCTTTCTTCTCGAGTTTTTCGGCGATGGTGTCGAGCTGGCGAAGCGCATATGCCTGCGTGCGCGCGAGCGTCATCCCGCTCGCCTGCACCTTCGACCAGGTCACCTCAGAGACCCGACCAACGTGGTCACGGACGGTAAGGGCATCTTCGATGATCAGGTCGACGCCGATCATGTCTGCCAGTACGGCGTCTTTCTGATTCCGAAGGATGTCGTCGACCTTCTCGTTGATCTCCTGGAGGTACTCGACGATCTCATCAATTTGCTGCTGCATTGCGCGTTGCTGCATCATCGTGGATAGCGCTGTCAGGGCAAACGGTCCACTAAGCAACAAGGAGGGAGCTTGTGCGATCTGAAGCCACTGCTTAACGTCGCCAGGGTCGCCAATCATCGCATGACTGACGCCCGGGGATTTAGTGGGCATTAGCCCGTACTTCTTGACGGCCTCCGCCGATTCAGCGGTCAGCTTCACCCAACGGCCTGAATTCGCTGCGATATCCGCGCCGACTTGGGCGGCCGCCGCGCCTGTGCCGGAGAAGGACCAGAGGCGATGAAGATTGATCTCCCGCTTCGGAGCGTGGTCCAGTCCCGTCGAGAGGAAGAACCGTTCGACGTCGGCTGAAGCGCCAAGAGCCACGAGACCGTCGCCGTCGCTCACCAGTTCGATCTCGTTGGCCATTCATCGCTCCAGTCGCTAGTGAGTTCTCTCTCACCTTAGGGCTCTCTAGCCTGTTGGCACTCTCACCCCAACTGGGGAGCATCGAACGGACCGTAGCGCCGTCAGTGCACCCTACGATCAAGTCCGCCATTCCCAGCCTCAGCGCTACCGTGCCGCAATCAGGCGCAAAGCCGCTAAACGGGGAGGCACCCTATTACCTCTTCGAGCGACTTCGACCTCTTGTAGACCGCCATTAGGTCGATTACGGCACCCTCACGAGAGTGAGCGAATCCGCGATCATCGAACAGTAGAACTAAGTCCGAGTCCTTCTGTAACACCCAGAGCCGGGATTCGGGGGGCAAAAAAGGTGTTCTGTTGTCGCGGAGTTTGTTGGCCAAAGTCTCAATCACCGGGAAGGCGAGCAGCGCATCTTCGCGAACGCCGCCTCCGGACTGCGAATGGGTTTCAAGGAAAGCACTGCGCGTGTCCCAGCGATGACGGTCGTTCAATTTCCGCGTCAGGATCCCGGCGATCACACGGTAAGTCAGACTCGTCGGTGTTGTCGATGGACTCTGCTGAGTCAGGTTCCATCCGCGCAGAGTTTCGAGGATCTTCACGGTGTCGTGTGGTGAGTGAGCACCGAGCACTTGACGCCAACTGATTGGTTCGAAGCGTTCGATGTTATGAAGGTGGATTCTGCCGGCACGGTTCATGTCGACAACTTGTTCATGGCCTCGTTCCGCCGCGTGCGGGTCGAACACGCGGAGAATGTCGTACATGCCGTCGGCGGGGTGCATCTCGTAGAGGCGGAGATTCGGATGTCTGCGGCACAGTTCGCTGCCGATCCACCATGATTGTTCGATCACGAAGCGCGAGGCGGGATCCCAGTTTGGCTCGCCGATGGTGTCCTCCATTAGGTCGTCTCTGCTGAGCTCGATATCCAAAGTGACCTCGTCGCCCGACGATCCGACTTCCCGAGACCCGGTGCCCACATAGTTGAAGAGCAGCATTTCGGTTTCTGGATCAAAGTCACCGCTTTTGTAGTGAGCGTACTCAGCGCCGGGGCCCGGTTCGCCGAGAGGAACCGATAGGTTCGAAGGTGCGTGGCCTCCTGGCATGATCGGCACATCGCCGTACGTCTGCCCGTCGAGCGGTCCCCCGATCAGACGGATGGGCATGTAGCCCAAGTCTCCTGGTGTGAACTCGCTCAACTTCGTGTCCCACTCACAGAACTCGAGCGATCGAGCAGTCGCGCGACTTCCGCGAATGCCGCCTCTTGGCGGGCGATCCGGGCCGCTCGAACTTGAGGGTCCCGCGTCCACAGGCCCTGCAGCCCCGGATGGATGCTGGTCACCACGGTCAACCGGCGGTCCCTTTCCAGACTCGGTGCCAGCTTTTGCACCTTCTTCCAGCCGGCCACAGCATCGTTACCTTGCAGGAAGACCACCCGCAGTTTCGGCATCAGCTCGATCACCTGAATAACAGTCTCCGCGCCGGCGACCAGTTGCTCACCGGAGGGCTTCTTGTTGATGTACCAGGGGTACGCGTTCCACGGAGTGATATCGGCGGACTCTATATCTACCCGTTCAAAACGTTCCGCCATCCGCGCGGCCGTCGGGTCGTCGTTCTCGATGCAGATGTATCCGGACCCTGTTCCGTCGAGAGTCTTCGGCCCCGGATCTCGAAGGACGCTCAGGACGGTCGCCTCCACTCCCCCATGTATCGGCGCGACGTGCGGCATCCAGCCGCGGCCGTCCTGATCTCGGAGCGAGTCGACAAGCTCGTTGATTGGTTTCACGTGTTCGGCGTACCGGTTCGCATCCTGCTGAAGGCGGAACGCCTCGTCTGCCATCCGTCGCGTCATAAGGCAGCCTTATGCCGCGCCTCGGCGTACCGGGGCGCCATCGCCTCCATCTGCTCCATCACGAGCGCGATCGCGCCGGGCTGTTTGTCCGGCGGATACTTATTGATCACGAGCAGCCGTTTGATTGACGACCGCAGTTTCGCCCGAACATCCTCGCGCACGGTCCAGTCCGTCCGCACATCCCGCCGCATTACTTCAACGAGTTCGCGTGCGATTTTCGCCAGGACATCATCACCCTGCACCTCGACCGCGGACTCGTTTTGGGCGACCGCATCGTAGAACGCCAACTCGTCGCTGCTGAGATGCGGAGTGAAACCCTTGCCCCGGTTGGCTTCGGCCGCGACCTCTTTCGCCAACGCGACAAGCTCCGCAACGACCTCAGCCGACGTCAGCTGCTGGTTCGTGTACTTGTTCATCAGTTCGGCGATGCGTTCCGAGAACGCACGCTGCCGGATCGCATTGTTCCGGGTCGCCTTCGCCGCCTCACTTGTGAGCATCGCCCGCAGCGCCTCGATCGCGAGCTGCGGATTCCGCGCCGCTTGTGTCTTCGCGACGAACTCCGGCGAGAGGTCGTCGAGCGACGGCTTCGGCATGCCGGCAGCCTCATAGATGTCCACGACGCCACCGGATGCCGTCGCATCCGCAATCAGTGAACCCAACAGTCGCTGGATATCCTCCGGTACCGGTTCACCCGAAGCCTGTCGCGCCTCAGCGTCGAACTTCGCCATGTAGACCCGAACCTCTTCGTAGAAGGCGATCTCCGGGCGTCGAGCCGTCAACACCTCGGAGGACGCACCTGCGCTCAGAGCCCACGCCCGCGACAACTGACCAGACAGCCGGCGGTATGTCGACGCCACCGTCTCTTCTTCCCCGGATGCCGTGTTGCCCGGGGTCGCCGGGTTGCGCAGGTACGCAGCAGCCCCGGTCGCTGCGGAGTAGTACGCCTTCGCTCCCCCTCTCACTATCACCGCACGCCAGTCGTACCCGGCAAGCAACTCCGCAAGCGAATGGAGGAGTCCCAGGGTCAGCTCGATGGCGTCGTCGATGTCGCGGCCTAGCGGTTTGCGTTCCTGATCGGTCGGCGAGTACTCTGCCAACGCTTTCGCGAGATTGTCAGCGAGCGGGGCGTATGCCACGAGCAGACCGCTCTCCTTACCGCGGTAAGTTCGGTTCACCCGCGCAAGGGTCTGCATGAGCAGCGCGCCCTTCAGCGGGCGGTCGAGATAGAGGGTGTGGAGCGGCGGCGAGTCGTAGCCGGTGAGCATCATGTCTTTCACGATCACGATCTCGAGTTCGTCATCGACGTCCTTCAGCCGTTCCTTGACCGCCGCGTTCTGCGAGGGGCGACGCACGTGGTCAGAGATGGGTGGAGCATCCGACGCCGTGCCGGAGTAGACGACCTTGATCTTGCCTTTCTCCAGCTCGTCGGAATGCCAGTCGGGCCGCAGGGCGATGATCGCCGAGTAGAGCCGGGCGCAGATCTCGCGAGTGCCACCGACAATCAACGCCTTGCCCGGCCCGCCGACGAACTGGCTCATCAAAGCGCGCCGACTCTCCCAGTGCGCGACGAGATCGGTTGCGAGGGCGTCGATCCGTTCGGGAGCCCCGTACACGGCGTTGACCACGGCAACCGACTGTTCGATCCGGGCCCGTTCGGCCTCGTCGAGACCGACGGTGGCCTCGTCGGCAGCAGCGTCGAGCATCTCTTGCGACACGTCGCCGGCGAACTTGACCGAGATCAGCCTTGGCTCGAAGTAGACAGGAACGGTGGCCTTGTCGTCGACGGCGCGCGACAGGTCGTAGATGTCGATGTAGTCCCCGAACACCTCCTGCGTGTTGCGGTCGTCGAACGAGATCGGCGTGCCCGTGAACGCGATCAGCGTCGCGTTCGGCAGGGCGTCGCGGAGGTGCCGTGCGTAACCGTCGAGGTCGTCGTAGTGACTGCGGTGCGCCTCGTCGACGATGACGATGATGTTCCGACGATCAGACAGAAGCGGATGTTCC
>JAOPXA010000252.1 GCA_025965395.1 Nocardioidaceae bacterium
GCTCGGCGGTCGCCCCTTCGGCGACGGCACTCCCCCAATCCCCTAACCCCCTCCTCCTCCTCCGCTGGGGGAACCAATATGGTCGTGATTCTGCCCAAAAGTCGACCATATTGGTTCCGCCAGCGGAGGAAGGGGCGGAGGGCGGGGCTAGCGGAAGATTGCGGCGATGTCGCGGCCCATGACCACGAGCACGAAGATCAAACCTGCCGCAATGCCCAGGAGCGTGCTCTTGCGGCTCTGGCGTTGAGCCTCGGGCGTCTTCGGCTGGAACTCGACGCGATAGGCACGGGCCCGGAAGTAGAACGCGATCACCAGGAACACCAGACCGATGGAGATCGCGACGGCACCCCACTTGGTGAGGTCGAGCGTCTCGTTGCGACATTGCGTGTCGGTCTCCGCACACGAGTGGTAACCCAAAGCGACCATGATGATGCCCGCGACCAGGCCCACCCCGCCGATCACGACGGTCACGAGCGCCGCACGCCGCGCAAAGGCGACCTGTCGCTGGATCACGCTCTCGTCGCTCATACGGACAACCTAAAGGATCGATGCCCGCGAAATGCGGCGGCATGCCGCTGCTGGCAGACTCGGGCCCATGACCTCGACCCCCTCGCCCGCCGTTGGCGTCATCGGCGGCTCCGGCTTCTACACGTTCCTCGACGATGTCCAGCACGTCTCGATCGACACGCCGTATGGTGCGCCGTCGGCACCGATCGCGGTGGGCACGGTCGACGGGGGCCGCGAGGTCGCGTTTCTCCCGCGGCACGGACGCCATCACGAGTTCCCGGCGCACAAGGTCAACTACCGCGCCAACCTGTGGGCGTTGCGCTCGATCGGCGTGCGGCAGATCCTCGCGCCGTGCGCGGTCGGCGGGCTTCAAGAGGCCTACGGCCCGGGTACGTTCGTCGTGCCCGATCAACTCGTCGACCGCACGACGGGCCGCATCCAGACCTACTACGACTCGGGTGCCTGCCACATCTCGTTCGGCGACCCGTACTGCCCTCAGCTGCGCGGTGAGCTTCTTGCCGGGCTAGCGGACTCCTCCCCCGTCGACGGCGGTGCGATGGTGATCATCGAGGGGCCACGCTTCTCCACGCGCGCCGAGTCACGCTGGTATGCCGACCAGGGCTGGGCGATCGTCAACATGACCGGTCACCCCGAAGCGGTCCTGGCTCGCGAGCTGGCGCTCTGCTACGCAACCGTGGCGCTCGTGACCGACCACGACGCTGGAGTCGAGGCGGGCACGGCAGTCAACCAGGCCGACGTGTTCAAGGTGTTCGCCACGCATACCGATCACCTGCGCGACCTGCTGCGCGCCACGACCGCGACGATGGATCTCGCGCGCGGCTGCGACTGCGGCCAGAGCGTCGACGGCATGGATCTGCCCATCGAGCTGCCGTGAAGATCCTCCTGACGGGGGCCGCTGGCTTCATCGGCCTGCACATCGCCGCCGCCGCGCGCGAGGCTGGCCACGAGGTCGTCGGCATCGACGCGCTACTCCCCCAGGCGCACGGCCCCGGCGCGGTTGCGCCCGAGGGTGTCGTGGTCGGAGACCTGCGCACTGCGCCGCTCGACGACCTCATTGCCGCCTCAGACGTCGTGTGCCACCAGGCCGCGATGGTCGGCAACGGCGTCGACGCCCAAGACCTGCCCGACTACGCGGCCCACAACGACTACGGCTCGGCGGTCCTGCTCGCGGCGATGGCCCGCGTCGGAGCCAAGAAGCTCGTCTTCGCCTCTTCGATGGTGGTCTACGGCGACGGGCGCTACACCTGCGCCGAGCACGGAGACGTCGCGCCTGCAGTCCGCCAGGAGTCCGACCTCCAACGCGGCGACTACGAGCCGAAGTGCCCGCGCTGCGGCGCAGAGATCTCCTGGCACGAGATCAGCGAAGACACGGCCTTCTTGCCGCGTACGAGCTATGCAGCGTCCAAGGTCGCCCAGGAGCACTACGCCTCGGCGTGGTGCACGCTCGAGTCTGCCCGGGCGATCGGATTGCGCTATCACAACGTCTACGGACCCGGTATGCCTGCGGACACGCCCTACTCGGGGGTGGCAGCGATCTTCCGGTCATCCCTTGCCCGGGGCGAGGCGCCGCGGGTCTTCGAGGACGGCGCTCAGATGCGCGACTTCGTGCACGTACGCGACATCGCGCGTGCCAACATACGGGCCATCGAGGAAGTCTGCACGCATCCCGAAGGCCTGACTGCCTACAACGTCGCATCTGGGCAGACCTACACGATCGGCGCGATGGCCAAGCGGCTCTCACGCGCGGCAACGGGACCCGAACCCGTGATCACCGGCGACTATCGAGCCTTCGATGTACGGCACATTGTCGCCTCGCCCGAAGCGGCCGCCACCGGGCTCGGCTTTCGAGCGCAGATCGGACCCGACGAAGGCATCGCGGAACTTGCATCGGCTCCCTTGCGCCGACGCTGACCGCCGCTACCAGCGCGTGAGTACGAGTTGCTGCACGATCACCGCAACCGCGACCTGACTCAAGAGCATGGGCTTCTTCCACCGCTCGGGCAGCAGTGCGCCGATCGTGACGATCCACAGCGTGAAGGGCAGCCAGATGCGCTCCACCTCGGCCTTGCTCATGCC
>JAOPXA010000277.1 GCA_025965395.1 Nocardioidaceae bacterium
GTCGCCTACCGCGGCCCGCTCGGTGCCGTCGCCCACCAGCTTGTCGGCGGACTGCATCAATCGATGTTCTACGTCGGCGCGCGCACGATCCCCGAGCTGCAAGAACGCGGTAGGTTCGTCCGCATCACGCCCGCTGGCCTGAAGGAAAGTCATCCCCATGACATCCAGATGACCGTCGAGGCGCCGAACTACGCCGGTCGCTGAGAGGACCTCCCATGGACATCGAGATCGGCACGGCCAAACGTGGCCGCCGCGCATACTCCTTCGACGACATCGCCATCGTGCCGAGTCGCCGGACGCGTGACCCCGAAGAAGTCTCCGTCGCCTGGCAAATCGATGCCTATCGCTTCGAGCTGCCGCTGATCGCTGCGCCCATGGACTCGGTCTCCAGCCCCGAGATGGTCATCGCGCTCGGCAAGTTCGGCGGACTCGGTGTGCTCAACCTCGAGGGCCTTTGGACCCGGTATGAAGATCCGGAGCTCCTGCTCCACGAGGTCGCGGCGATGGACGGGCCAGCGTCGACCGCGCGTCTGCAGGAGATCTACGCCGAGCCGATCAAACCCGAGCTCATCACCGAGCGGCTCCAGCAGATCCGCCAGGCCGGTGTCACCGTCGCGGGGTCGCTCTCGCCGCAGCGCACCAAACAGTTTGCCAAGGTCGTGGTCGATGCGGGTGTCGACCTGTTCGTGATCCGCGGCACCACCGTCTCGGCCGAGCACGTCTCGGGCCAAACCGAGCCGCTCAACCTCAAGGAATTCATCTACGAGCTTGATGTCCCGGTGATTGTCGGCGGATGCGCCACGCACCAGGCTGCACTCCACCTCATGCGCACCGGCGCTGCGGGCGTGCTGGTCGGCTTCGGCGGCGGTGCCGCTCATACGACGCGCTCGGTCCTCGGTGTCTCCGTGCCGATGGCCACCGCTGTGGCCGATGTTGCTGCCGCCCGTCGCGACTATCTTGATGAGTCCGGCGGCCGCTATGTCCACGTGATCGCCGATGGATCGATTGGCCGCAGTGGTGACATCGCCAAGGCCGTTGCCTGTGGCGCTGACGCCGTCATGATCGGGTCGCCCTTCGCGCGCGCCGAAGAAGCCCCCGGCCGCGGCCTCCACTGGGGAGCCGAGGCCTGGCACAAGGACTTGCCGCGCGGCGAACGCGTCGACATCGGCACGGTCGGGCCGCTCGAGGCCGTGCTCTTCGGGCCTTCCGTGGTCCCCGACGGCACCATGAACCTCATTGGTGCGCTGCGCCGTGCCATGGCCACGACCGGCTACACCGATCTCAAGGAGTTCCAGCGCGTCGAAGTCGTGGTGGGTTGACCCTCACCTCGGTCGCCTGGAGCCACCCCGATGCGGCGGCGTTGCGGGAGGCGCAACGCGTTGAGGTCGGTCAGCTCTACGCCCACGAGGCGTCGTTCACACCTGGAATGCCGTCAGAGGAAATTGACAGCGAGTCGGTCGTCGCGACGTTCGTGGCATACGACGAAGATCTCCCCATCGGGCATATTGCCCTGCGTCGGTTGGGTGACGAGCTAGAGATCAAGCGGATGTATGTTGCTCCGCCGTGTCGCGGCAGTGGCGTAGCCAACGACCTCCTTGTGGCCGTCGAGCACGCGGCCCGCGAGGCCGGGGCGCGTCGCCTCATCCTGCATACGGGCAACCAGCAACGCGCCGCGATTGCGTTCTACGGGCGCCACGGATACACCCCGATTGCGGTCTATCCGCCGTATGAAGACGTGACGTATTCCCTGTGCTTCGAGAAGGTCTTCTCGCCCGACTCAGGTGGCGGTTCAGGAGCACCTGCCTAGAGTGGAAGCGTGACCTCAACTCCGCAGCAGGAACCCCTCGATCCGCACGTCTTCTTGCTTTTCGGAGCGACCGGCGATCTCGCGTCTCGCAAGCTGTTCCCGGGTCTTTATCGCCTCGCTGCCGCGGGTCGGTTGCCTGCTGACTACCGGCTGATCGGGTCTGGTCGCCACTCGCCGGGCACCGACGACGAGTTCCGCGATCGGATCCGCACGGTGTTGGAGAAGAGCGTTGATGAGCTCGAAGACGACACGCTAGCGACGTTCCTTGGCCGCCTGTCGTTCCAGACGTCAGATGCAGACGACGGCGCCGATCTGGCAGCGGCGGTTCGGGCCGCTGAGGAGGACTTGGGTGGCGATGCCGCGCGGCGCCTCATCTACATGTCTGTCCCGCCGTCGGCGATGAAGCCGATGATCGCGATGCTCGGAAGGGAGAGTCTCACCGATCGTGCTCGGCTCGTGATCGAAAAGCCGTTCGGCACTGACCTCGCGAGCGCGCGCGACCTCGATGCGGCGCTCAAGGCTGTGGTGATGGAGGAGCAGGTCTTCCGCATCGATCACTTCCTGGGCAAGGAGGCCGTCCAGAACATCCTCGCGCTGCGTTTCGCCAATGAACTCTTTGCGCCGGCATGGTCGGCCGAGCACATCGCGTCGATCCAGATCGACGTGCCCGAAGAACTGACGGTGGTCGGGCGCGGAAGTTTCTATGAGTCCACGGGGTGCCTGCGAGACATGATCTCCACCCACCTGTTCCAGGTGCTCGGGTTCCTGGCCATCGAGCCCCCCGACGTCTTCCACTCGGATGAGCTTCACGAGCGCAAGGCTGCGCTCTTCAACGCCGTACGTCCGCTCGATCCGAGCCGCGTCGTCTACGGGCAGTACGACGGCTATCGCGACGAGAAAGACGTATCCGACGACTCCGACGTCGAGACCTTCGTGGCACTGGAGGCCTTCGTCGACACCGACCGCTGGCGCGGTGTGCCGTTCTATCTGCGGACGGGCAAGGCACTCGCCGACTCGCGGCGCACTGTCACCCTGACCTTCCGCACCCCGCCCATGCACATGTTCGGCGACGCGGGCGAGGGGCCTGACCAGCTGGTTCTCGAGCTGGCCGACGCCGCGAAGATGAGCCTCGAGCTCCGGACCAAGCGCCCGGGTCCGACGATGGAGCTCGCCCGCGCCACGATGCATCTCGACCTGCACGAGGAGCTACCCGACGACGAGCCGCTGGAGGCCTACGAGCGGCTTCTGCTCGATGTGATGCACGGAGACCAGACGCTGTTCACGCGTTCGGACGAGGTCGATCGGCTCTGGCAGATCTGCGAACCAGTGCTCGTCAACCGGCCCGAGGTCCACTCATACGCACAGGGATCGTGGGGCCCGGAAGAAGCGATCGGGCTGATCGATGCGCCGGGGTGGCGCCTGCCCGACGCCTGACCGGTCAGGCGTGCTCAGCGATGAACGGAATGACCGTCTCGTGGAAGAGGTCGGGGCTCTCGATCTGAGCACAGTGGCCGACACCGGGCACCTCGAACAGCTTGCTGCCAGGAATCTGCTCCTGCACGGGCAGTGCCCAGCCCTTGGGTTTGAACACGTCCTCGGCGCCGCTGATCAGGTAGACCGGAATGCGAATCGAGCTGTAGTCGATGTCAGGAACCGTGGGGGAGGGCGCACGCTTGGGTGCCCTGAACCGAGCGGCCGCGGCGCATTCCCAGGCTCCGGGAACCATGGCTGAGGCCTGGCGACGATCGACATACTGCTCGTCAGTCGACCACGCGTTGTCGTAGAGCAGGGAGTTGATCAGGGTCACCATCTTGTCGCGGTCGCCGTCGTAGTCGGTGAGTGCGTACCGCTGGCTGTCGACGACAGCGCCGCCGCCACTGATCGCGACCAGGGCCTTCGCCTTGAAGAAGGGCTGCTCGAGCGATGCGTCCCTCAACAAGAAGTTCGCCCCCATCGAGTTGCCCAGAAAGACTGCGTCGTCCACGCCGATCGCGGCGAGGAATCCCTGCATGTGGCGCATCATCCGCAGGTAGAAGTTGCCGAAGTCATGCACCTTGTCGGTCTGGCCGTAGCCCAGCCAGTCCGGCACGATCACCCGGAAGCTCTTCGAGAGCTCCGCGATGTTGTACTCCCAGCTGAGGTCTCCAGCGCAGCCGAACTCGCCACCATGGAGCGCCACGACCGCTGGGCCGCTTCCCGATTCGAAGTAGTGGGTCCTCAATCCGTCGACATCGACGAACGCGTGGGTGGATTCGTATGGGGTGGGAACGGGAACTGGCATCAATCTCTTCTATCTCTTTGTGGGTGTGACCTAACTCATACCGCCTGCTGTCAAGAAAATAGCGCACCTGTACAAGATTCGGTATTGCACCTTCCCCATGAGGTGATGTTGTCGACCGCACTTGACGAGTTTGGGACGGCATACCTTACGATGGTGAGGCTTGCCTTAGTGAGCCTCCTATTCTCAAAGGAACTTCCAACCCATGAAGAAAACCAGCGTCCTCGTCGGAGTGATCGCACTCTCCGCTCTCGTCCTGAGCGGCTGCTCCTCCGACCCGAAGCCCGTAGCGGGTACATCGGCCGTCACTGTCGGTGCATCCGACGACGGTTGCAAGGTGAGCGTCAAGAAGCTCGAGGCCGGTCCGACGACGTTCAAGGTCACCAACACGGGTTCCAAGGTCACGGAGTTCTACATCTACGCCGAGGGCGACCGCATCATGGGCGAGATCGAGAACGTGGGCCCCGGCCTTTCACGGGACCTCATCGTCGACCTGACCAAGGGCACGTATGAAGGTGCTTGCAAGCCGGGCATGGTCGGTGACGGCATTCGCCAGACCATCGCCGTGACGGGTGAAGCCGCCAAGAAGCTGTCTGACTCCGAGGAGCTGACTGCGGCGGCCGCGAGCTATGAGCGCTATGTCAACTCGCAGACCGGCGCGCTGATCGACAAGACGACCGAGTTCGTCGACGCGGTCAAGGCCGGC
>JAOPXA010000290.1 GCA_025965395.1 Nocardioidaceae bacterium
CTCGGCGTCGATCAGCGCGCGCATCTTGCCCATCGAATCCAAGAACGGGGCAAGGGTCCCGTCCGGGTGTGCGATCACCGTGGTCCCGTGTCCCAGGACGGTGTCGCCGGTCAGGAGCGCGCGATCGGCGGGCACGTAGATGCTGATCGAGTCCTGGGTATGCCCGGGAGTCGTCACGATCGTGATGTCGAGCCCGTCGACATTGATCTGCTCGCCATCGACAAGGGGCTCGGCATCGATGCAGTAGTCCGGGTCGAGCGCGCGTACGACCGAACCGCTCAGCTCGGCAAAGCGGGCCGACGCCTCGGTGTGGTCGCCATGCCAATGCGTGACGATCGTCAGCCCCACCGGACCAGCTGCCGCCAACACCGCCTGCACGTGATCGTCGAGGAGCGGGCCCGGGTCGACCACGATGGATCGCTCGGCACCAGGCTCCCGCAGGATCCAGGTGTTGGTCCCTTCGAGGGTCATCATGCTCGGGTTGTTCGCGAGCACCGCCGTGGCGCGCTCGGTCGCGACGCCGCCCGTCCAGTCAGTCATCGTTCTCCTCGGGTAGATCCATGCGTAGGAAGTACGCCCCGTCGACCTCCACGATCTTCGGCAGAACCGGGACGATCGAGCGTTGCGCGGCCGCGGTCAACACCTCGTGAGGCTCGATGCCCCGCAAGCTCACACACGTCTGGTACGTCGGCGGAAGCATCACGATCGACCGGGATTCCGAAGCCTCGATCGCCTCCTCCAAGGGAGTCCAGGCGGCACGATCAGCTTCGCCAGGCAACTCACCCACAGCCTGTCCCTCGGGCAGGCGGGCGACGAAGAAGCGTGTGTCAAAGCGCTTGGGCTCGATGATGGGCGTGACCCAGTGCGACCACGCAGCGAGGAGGTCAGCGCGGAGTACGAGGTTGAAGTCACGCAAGAATGCTGCGAACGAAAGCTCGCGATTCTCCAAGGCCACCCGCGCCGCAATGAAGTCCGGACCGCTCACATCGGCAACGATCGAGTGCGCATCGGGGCCAGCCAGGAGTATGCCGGCCTCCTCGAACGTCTCGCGCACAGCGGCGCAGACAAGGCCCCGCGCCGTCGCCTCATCGCAGCCGAGCCGCGACGCCCACACCTCCGGGGACTCACCCACCCACGCGATGTCGATCTCGCTGTCGGCAGCATCGACGAGGCCGCCGGGGAACACATACGCACCGGGGAAGACCATCGTTGCCTGGCGGCGCATGAGGTAGAGCTCGGGGCCAGCAATTCCCTCGCGTATGAGCACCACCGTGGCCGAGTCGCGCGCGGGCGGGATCTGCGCTTCGTCCGGCTCGTCGAGCCGCCACGTGTCAACTTCACCCAGAGGCATGAGCACCATCAGGCGACTTCGACGATCAGCTCGACCTCTACGGGTGCATCGAGCGGGAGGACGGATACGCCGACGGCGCTGCGTGCATGTGCCCCGGCCTCACCGAAGGCCACGCCCAGGAGCTCGCTCGCGCCGTTGGCGACCTGCGGCTGACCGGTGAAGTCAGGGGTGCTGGCGACGAAGATGACCGCCTTGACGACGCGCGTGACGAGCCCCAGATGGCCCAACTCAGCACGAACGGCCGCGATCGCATTCAGCGCGCACTGCTGCGCGCACTCTCGCGCGACCTCGGGGGTGACCGAGCCGCCCACCTTGCCGACCGCGAGCAGCTTGCCGTCCCGCAACGGGAGCTGGCCGGACGTATAGACGTACGATCCCGAGCGCACCGCCGGCACATACACGGCGACGGGCGGTGCCACCGGCGGGATCTCGAGACCGGCAGCGGCGAGCCGCTCCTCGACGCTCATCACGAGTCCGCGACGGGCCGCTTGAAGTAGGCGACGAGGTTTTCGGGGTTCATCCCCGGGACGATTTGCACCAGCTCCCAGCCGTCTCGGCCGAAGTTGTCGAGGATCTGCTTCGTCGCATGGACGAGCACGGGCGCGGTGATGTACTCCCACTTAGTCATGTCTCGACCATAGCGGCGGCTGCGGGGAAACGACCACGTGCGTACTCTTCGATCCCGGTTAGGCTGGTCTCGTGCCCGATTCGACCCAACTCCATATCGTTACCGGCAAAGGTGGCACAGGCAAGACGACCATTGCCGCCTCCCTAGCCATGGCGTTGGCCGACAAGGGCAAGAAGGTCCTGCTGTGCGAGGTCGAAGGACGCCAAGGCATCGCCCAGCTCTTCGACGTACCGCCACTCCCGTACGAGGAGCGCAAGGTCGCGGTGGGCCTCGGTGGCGGGCAGGTATTCGCACTCGCGATCGACCCTGAAGCGGCGCTGCTGGAGTACCTGCAGATGTACTACAAGCTCGGCCGCGCGGGTCGTGCCCTCGACCGCTTCGGCATCATCGACTTTGCCACCACCATCGCGCCCGGCGTACGAGACGTGCTCCTCACCGGCAAGGTCTACGAGGCGGCGCGCAGGCGCACCGGCAAAGCCTTCACGTATGACGCGCTCATCCTCGACGCCCCTCCCACGGGACGCATCACCCGCTTCCTCAACGTCAACTCCGAGGTAGCAGGCCTCGCCAAGGTCGGCCCGATTCGTCGCCAGTCGGACTCGATCATGAAGATGATGCGCGCTCCCGAGACCCACGTGCACCTGGTGACGGTGCTGGAGGAGATGCCGGTCCAGGAGACGCTTGATGGCATTGCTGGCCTCAAGTCCGAGCGCCTCCCTGTCGGCACCGTCGTCGTCAACCAGGTGCGAGACTCGCCGCTGCCCGAGGGCGGGCTCGATCGCCTGCGCGCGCACAAGGTCGTCTTGGCAGACGTCGAGCGGTCGTTGAAGAAGGCGGGTCTGAGCGACATCGACGCCGAGGACTTCGTCCTCGAGGGCGAAGCTCACGCGCAGCGGCAGTCACTCCAAGACGCCCAGCGCAGCGTGCTGGTCACAGCCGATCAGCCCGTGGCTGAGGTGCCTTACCTGACCGACGGCGTCGATTTGGGCGCGCTGTTCGAGCTGGCCGAGATCCTCAAGACGGAGGTGCTCGATGGCTAAAGCCAAGAAGCCCCAGACCTCCCCCACTGCCAAGGGCGCTCGGCTCACCTCGCGGTCGGGCGGAGGATTGCCCAAGGGCGCGCTCGACGTCGACGCGTTGCTCGCCAATCCCGACACCCACATCATCGTGTGCTGCGGATCCGGCGGCGTCGGCAAGACCACCACGTCAGCGGCGTTGGGCCTTCGCGCAGCCGAGCAGGGTCGCAAGGTATGTGTGCTCCCGATTGATCCGGCTCGCAGGCTGGCCCAGTCCCGCGGGCTGACCGAGCTCGACAACCTCCCTCTGCCGGTCAAGGGCGCAGGCGCT